>CAJBHN010000338.1 GCA_903952805.1 uncultured Myxococcales bacterium
GAGTGGAGTGGAGTGCGTACGCGGCCAAGGACGCCGAAAGAAGGCGTCGAGACGCTGATCCCCAGGCGGCGAGCCTTGAGCCGTTCGCGCGCTACGACGCGTACGCCACATCGGCCCGGTACCCATCCCAAAGGGCGACCTCTACCCACCGCCGAACATCGACGCGCTCGAAGAGCATATCGCGAATCTCAGAGCCCTGTACCGGTCAACATTCGAGGCAACCTGACCATCTCCCCGGCTTCGGCCGTCGAGGAGTGCGCCTGAGCGGTGGTTCAGGCCCGGAGTTGGCCTCGGGACGCGTCCCGCCGTCAACGCACTCGTCGTTCGTCGGAGTTTCGTGGTGCACGCGTTCGGTGGCCTGAGCTCGACTACAGCGAAGGTTCGCGGCCGAGAGGCCCAAACTCACCGAACGGCACGAGCCCGTGGTTCACCATCGCGGCCTGGATGGTCACGGTCGACACGCCGTACTCGTCGGCGAGGTCCTCGATGAGGTCGTCCCGCTGCAGGTCGCCATCACCGACGCGCTCTTTTATGGCAGCCACTGGAATCAGCAGTTCCTGCGCAAAGGCCCGCTGGATCTTCTGGTGGGCGGTGCCCGACCTGTTCGCGACGATGAGGATCTCGGTACCCGCCTGCAGGGCGCTGCCTACCAGGCAAGCAGCCTGGAAGCGCTGCGAGGTCGGGTGCCGTCCGCCGAGGGCGACCCGAAGATGGGCTTTGTCCGCGTCATCACGGAGCGCCACTGAAAACGCGGGGGCGTCTGGCCGCATCTTCATGTGGTTCAGGGCAAGAGCGTCGATGTCGAGCGGTGCGCGCTCGTTACCGAGGCCGCGACGAATGGCGCGCGCCAGCACATGACCACGTTGCCAGGAGGCCCCGCGGCCCGGCGTCGGCACCGCGAGCGAGCGCAGGGCGGAGATGTCGAGGGTGCGCAGTGCAGGCGCATCAAGCCGATCGATGCTGTCGAGCACGGCCGGCAACGTCTCAACGGTGGAGCCGGCGAGAATGTCGCCAGAGGCCACAGGTCCCCAATGGGCCGCACGATCCAGAAGCGCAGCCAGCGACGGGGACGCTGTGTCGGAGTCGAGACCGAGGAGGGCCTCAGCCTGCCTGAGGCGAGAGAGCTGGGGATCGTTGCGTTCCGTGGCGAGATCGACGCTCAGCGCATCAAGGTGGGAGTCGGTCACGCCCAGCGCGACGAGGCGCGCGCGAACAAGCCGGACGAAATCGTCGACTGCTGCCTGGAAATCCTCCAGCGGCACCGCGAAGACGCCTTCACACTGGTAGATGACCTTCGCCTGCCGCGACTGGCGACCCATGGTCGACGTCAGAAGCACGGTCTCACCATCAGAGGCAATCTCAAGCGGCGGCCACAGGAGCCCCTCACCCGCCGCCGGCAGGGCGTGGGCCATTCGCCAATCAGGTGCGACGCGAAGGTCTTTGCGGGGCTCGACGGACAGGCGCCACCAGTTCTCAAGCAACCAGGTGGCCAACCGGAGAGCCGAGAGCCGAACGCTCTCCCGGCGCGTTTGCGCCGACGCGTCGTAGACCTCGGTCAGCACAACATCGTCGACCGAGATGCGGATGTCGGCGAACGCCGCCCGCTCAGCGGCGGTGCCGTGGTCTCGACGGAGCCAGGAGACGTCGAAACGCATCATGAGTCAGTCTCGTCGTTCATCCGGACCGCGCGCTGCCACGCCGCCTCGAGCGTGGACAGAAAGGGATCCTGAACCGGGACCGGATAGCCGTGGTAGGTGCCGCTGCCGCGATTCTCGAGCTGTGCCTCGACAAAGCGTCCTGCCGGCGTTCGCCCCCAGATGTTTTGGGGAAAGTCACCGACCCGCTGTTCGCTGATCATGCCGCGACGAACACCCTCCACGAGGAGAGCGAGGGCCTCGGCACGCTTGAACACGGCGATCTCGTCGCATAGCGACGAGTCCGGCTCTGGCTGGGCCGGTGGCGTCAGGCCGAAGTCGCCAGGGTTGCGCTTGTGCTCAGGGTTCCCACCGTACCTGATGGCCAGGAGCCGTCGCCTCTCGTCGTCAGAGACCGACACGGCGAGCCTCCGCTTCTTGTTGTACGACGACCGGGCCATGGCGAAGTGTACCATGAGGCCGCGCCTCGGGCCAGACCTCGACGACGCTGCCAACTGAGACGCCATGTAGCCATTGCAGTGGATGATGTCGGTCATTCTTTCCATGGCTCACCAGGGACTCGAGAAACAAGACGAGTCCAGACACACTCGAACGCCTCCTCGAAGTTCCATGAGTGCTCGTGAGCCAGGAGCGGCTGGACGGAAATGAAGCTTGTACAGGGCCTTGCCGCCCCGAAAGGCGAGAGCGCCCGCGATTGTCTCGTCGCGGGAGGGCCAGCGGGACGGGCGGAATTCACCGACACGGGCTCCGCCCATGTCGGTGAATTGTCTACACGTTCATCGGCTGGCGCCGATGAAATGCTCGGCCTCGACGCCGTCGACGAGGACCGTGCAGTAGGCGGGCTGGAGTTTGAACGCCACCAGCGCCCCCAGCAGCACGAGTCTGAGGATGGCAACGCCCAAGAGCAGTGCGGCGAGTTTGCTGTCGTTATTGACGACGACGAAGACGGGGTAGCGGGCTATCCGCGCCTGCGGTGTTACCCTCTTTCCCATGGTCCGCCTGATCCAACCCCTGGCGCCCGGCCCCGTCGACATCGTCGGCGATGTCCACGGCGAAATCGAAGCCCTGCTCTCCCTGCTCCATCGGCTCGGCGTCGACCCCGAGCGGCGCACCGCCGCGCGTCCGCTCGTGTTCGTCGGCGACCTGGTCGACCGGGGGCCCGACAGCGTGGCGGTGGTGCAGCTCGTCGAGCGGCTGGCGGAAGCAGGACTCGCCCAGGCGATCCTCGGCAACCACGAGCTGAACCTGCTGGCGGGGGACCACAAAGAGGGCAATGGGTGGTTTCGCGCCTGCGAAGTCGACCATTGGCAGCATGAGGGCGACGCGCGGCCGTTCCGCTCCCGTCTCGCGACCGACGACGAGCGGACGACGATCCGCCGCTTCCTCAAGACGCTTCCGCTCGCGCTCGAGCGCGAGGACCTGCGCGTCGTGCACGCGTGTTGGCGGGAGGAGGCGGCCCGCGTCCTGCCGCGCGAGGCAGACCCCGCGGCGCTCGCGGCCGACTTCGAAGCCGCCATCCGCGCGCGCCTTGCCGCCGCTGGGATCCCCGAGCAGGCGAAGGCCGAACGCAAGGAATTCGCCGGCCTCCGGGTGGAGGCCATCAAGCCGACCCGGCACCTCGCGGCGGTCGTTGAGGAGGAGGGCGCGCTCCAGCGCGACAACCCCGTCAAGATCCTCACCTCCGGCCTCGAGGTGCCCGTCGCGCCGGGAACACACTTCTTCACAGGCGGCAAGTGGCGGTTTCTCCAGCGGGACCGCTGGTGGGAGCGGGCGGTCGACCGCCCCACCGTCATCGGCCACTACTGGCGTCGGCGCAGCGCCCCCATCGCCGGCAAGGTGGACGTGTGGGACGACGTCCACCCCTACGCGTGGGCGGGCCAAGTCTACTGTGTGGACTACAGCGTCGGGCGCCGCTTCACCGAGCGCCACCACGGCGTGCGCGCGGGGTTCGCCAGCGGGCTCGCCGCGTTGCGCTGGCCGGAGCGCGTCGTGGTCTTCGACGACGGCGACGCGCCGACGCCGACGCAGGCGTTCCCGCACGCCTGACCGGGTGCGCCCGTGGACGCCCGAATCGCGGGGCCCATTGTCGGCGCTGCTGTGCCTGCATCAGAGGTCCGTTCCCGCGGACGGTGACCGGCACAAACGCGCCCAATGTCTGATACCTACAGGCGCCCCATGATTGAGCGCCACGACGGCGCCCACGCAGGCCAGCGCCTCGCCAACCTCGTTGCCGACCTTGGCTGGC
>CAJBHN010000339.1 GCA_903952805.1 uncultured Myxococcales bacterium
CCGTCGCTGTAGTACTTGGTGTCAACCACCTTGAAGCCTTGAGCCATGCCTTGGATCTTCGACTTGATCTCACCGTTTGACATCACGTCGGCTGCATTGCGCGTGCCGGTGACTTGAATCCCCTGGATGGTCTCAACAATGTTGCGCAGAGCATCAAGCTTGGCTGCGCGCTCGGCCATCAGACGAGCCTTGGCAACTGACCCATCCTTCAAGTTGGCGGCCCCAGAACCGGTCGCGGTGACAGTTTTGGCGGACCAGTTTATCTCGCCATGGGCGAGCTTCTGGACGACACCATCATCGCCGGCGGGGTCCTTCTGGGCATGAACCGGTATCGCCGCCACCGTCAGGAGGCTGGTCAGTCCGATCAACCGAGTCGCCATCATCATCCGCTTGAGCATCGCTCTCCTCCGCATCGTTCGTTCGTGACGCCTACTGGTACTTCTGTGCTTACGTCAGGCCCACAGTGACAGGGAATTCAAGCTGGCGTCGTGAGCCGTCTCACGTAGTGCACTGCGGTGGCCCTCAGGCGACCATCAGTCCCATCAGGAGCAGCCCCTGGGTTGCTCGAACAACGCCAACAATCGGAGACGGCTCGCCCGGCGATGGTATTCACCAGATCCCAACAGTTTGTTCAAAGCGACCGAGACAACACGAATCACGACCGGGACCCATGAAAAATCCGGGCCAATGGCCCAGACCTGACGCGAAGGAGACCACCTCTGCGTCAGGGGCAAGGACCTGGCACGGCTTCGGGATCGACCGGATTGAGACACGTGGTTCCCGATCGGCACGTACCCTGAAAGCACGAGCAGTTGTAGGTCGTGCCATCGCGCGTGAGCTGGGGGATTCCGAAGTTGATGGCGGCCAGCGGCGGCGTGCCAGCCGAGGTGAATGGCGCTTGGCCGCGCTCCATGCCCTCGGTGAACGGTATGAGGATTTCATCCCAGCCGCAGACAAAACCAAAGGGATGGACGTCGACGCGCATCTTGTGAAGCATCGGCGGTCCGTTCAGGTCGTCGCGAAAAAAAGCCTCGAATCGGCCCACAGCGACCTGGGTGTCGACCTTGGCGTCGGCATCGAGCGCCAACACGGTCTCCCTGAACGCCGTCGCGGCCTCGTTGAAGACCTCGCCGTCGTCGCCGTCATTGCCCTCGAGACTGCTCTGAAAGAAGGGGAAGTGATTGGGGATGTAGCCAGGATCGACGGCCGGGGCCCGATCGGTTTTGAACACCGCGCCGAGCGCCGTGACGCTGCCGGCGGACTCAATGGCCGGAAAGTCTGCGATGTTCTCAAGGGCAAGGCGGGAAATGGCGCTGGCAGGTATGGCGGGTGTGCCAGCCTGCTCATACAGCGCGTCCGACGTGATCTCCCAGCGATTGCCGGCGTTGAGAGCGACGCCCTTGATTTGCCACGTCGCCCGGATCGCGAAGTCGCTGCCGCCATTGGCGTCTTCATCGGTCCTTCCCCCTATGGGGTTTAGCACCAGCTGGTCGCCCGCCTTGAGGGGGAACGTCGGCGGGGGCGGCGGCGGAGGCTCGACCTCCACTTCTACCTCTGGGATGTTGCCCAGGTTGTTGTCGTCGATGCACTGACAGCCGTTGACGGCCACGGTGCCCAGAAAGGCCGCAGTAAGGAGGGCTGAAGTGCGCATGTCGGGGTTGTAGACCCACCGGCGAGCGGCCGCAACGGGCGGTGCCGCGAGCACGCTGAGGCTGGTATGGGGGCTTCATGCATGTGTCCGACAAAGTCCTGATCCTCGACTTCGGTAGCCAGACCACTCAGCTCATCGCCCGACGGGTACGTGAGTTCGGCGTGTATTGTGAGATCTGGCCTTGCACCTCGACGGCCGAGGCCCTGCGCGGCTTTGGTGCCGGTGCGGTGATTTTGTCTGGGGGCCCCGCCTCGGTTCACGAGGGCGGCTCGCCAAGGCCTGATCATGAAGTCTTTCGACTGGGCGTGCCGGTGCTGGGCATCTGCTACGGCATGCAGGTGATGGTCGAAGAACTCGGTGGCTCTGTGCGCCCCGCCGCCCACCGCGAGTTTGGTCGCGCCCGCATCGACGTCGCTGATGACACCGACCTCTTCGTGGGCATCGCAACGGAAACCGACGTGTGGATGAGCCACGGGGATCAGGTGGAGCGGCTGCCTGACGGCTTCGTCGTCCTCGCCAGCAGCACGACCTGCCCGTGGGCCGCCGTCGCCGACCGGCAGCGACGCCTTTGGGGGGTGCAGTTCCACCCTGAGGTGATTCACACCAAAGACGGTGCGACCATACTGGAATCATTTGTGTGTGGCGTCGCCGGCCTGAAGAAGACCTGGCAGATGTCGTCCTTCATCGATGACAAGATTGCCGAGATCAAGGCCCTCGTCGGCGATGCCCGCGTCATCATGGCCATTTCAGGCGGGGTCGACAGCTCCGTTGCCGCGACCCTGATACACAAGGCCATCGGAGACCAGCTCACTGCCGTCTATGTCGACCACGGTCTTCATCGTCAGGGCGAGATTGAGCAGGTACAGGCAATTTTCGCCGACGGGCTGCGTATGGACGTGCGAATCGTCGACGCCCGGGAGCGATTCTTCGCCGCCCTCAAAGACGTCATCGACCCCGAGACCAAGCGCAAGCGCATTGGCCATGTCTTCATCGACGTCTTTGACGAGGTCTCCCATGACATCGACGGCGCGGGCTTTCTCGGCCAGGGCACGCTGTATCCCGACGTGATTGAGTCTCAGACCTTCCATGGCGGTCCCTCGGCCGTCATCAAGAGCCACCACAACGTCGGTGGGCTGCCAGATCGCATGAAGCTCAAACTGATCGAACCACTTCGTGAACTGTTCAAGGACGAGGTGCGAGCGCTGGGGCGCGAACTCGGTCTGTCGTCCGCTGTCGTCGACCGACAGCCGTTTCCGGGGCCGGGGCTCGCCATTCGCGTGCTCGGCGAGGTGACCCGGCCTCGCTGTGATTTGCTGCGTGCCGCCGATGCCGTCGTTCGTATGGAAATCGACGCCGCCATCAAAGACACCACGATAGATACGACTGGCCTGTGGCAGTGGTTTGCCGTTCTTTTGCCGGTCAAGAGTGTCGGCGTGATGGGCGACGCCCGCACCTATGACGAGACGGTTTGTGTACGCGTGGTCCGCTCACTCGACGGCATGACCGCAGACTGGGCCGACCTGCCGCATGCGTTGCTCTCACGGATCTCAAACCGAATCATCAATGAGGTGCGCGGTGTGAATCGGGTGGTCTACGACATCTCATCGAAGCCACCAGCGACCATCGAGTGGGAATGACTGCCATCGCGTTCACCCCCTTGTCCGTTTCTTCAGGAAGCTGAGAAGGCGGTCCTCGAGGTCGACGGGGACCGCCTGCAACAGGTGGTCCCTCACCGCTTGGGGAGCAAACTTGTATTGACGAAGAAACGCCAGACAAGGCGCACATTGCTCCATGTGATAGTCGACGTGGACGCGCTGCTCAGCCGTCAACTGGTTATCCACATACTCGCCAAGGAGCTCGACGAGTTGCTGACAATCGACGGGTCGGCTGGGATTGCTCATGACTCCTTCCGGGTCTTTGCCATCATGGCGGGGGTTTTCCGTGGAGCCGCTCATCGAGCTGGCCACGGAGTTGAAGGCGGATGCGGTGCAAACGACTTTTGATGGCTGGGATCGTGGTTTCGAAGCGCTCGGCCAAGGCCTCATGTGAACTCTCGGCGATAGACCGCAGCAACAGCAGAGCGCGGTCGTCGTCGCTGAGTGTATCCAGAGCGCTCGACAACGCTTCCTGAACTTCGTTGGCGTCAGCAGCTTCATCTGGGCGCCGCGCCCATTGGCTGAGCGCATCGAATGGACTGGTGCCGTCTGACCTGCTCTGGGCCCGACTCAGGCTGGGCTCCAAATCCGTGACGTCGCCCCACGGCTCCGGCTTCTTCTTGCGCAGCTTCATCAGCGCGTGATTCGAGGCGACACGGAACAACCACGTTGAAAAGCGCGCCTCGCCGCGAAAACCATCAAGGTGCTCAAAGGCCGACAGGAATGTCTCCTGAGCAACCTCCTCGGCCTCTGCAGCGTTCTTCACGATGCCATACGCCACAGCGTACACGCGTCGCTGGTGGCGACGAACCAAGGCCTCAAAAGCATCATAGTCCCCGGCGCGGGCGCGCGCGACGAGGACCTCGTCGTCTTCTGCGGGGATTTCAGGAAGGCTCACGAGCATCTCATAGATTTCTAATAACCAAGAACCAGGACAGCCACGCCAACCGCCAACCCGAGGACGGCGACGATCGCCACCCCAATCACGCCAAGTTCGACGGCACCGAGCCCCTTGTGGGTCGTATCGACGACCCCCTCATCGTCATCGAAGGCTCCGGGCTCTACTTCGTCACCTTCATCGACCGGACCCGCGAGCAGACTGGGACCATCACCTTCCGTTGTCCGGGTCTCGACGTCGGGAGCATCGCCGTCGCCATCGTTGTAACTGTCGCTGTCGCTGTTGTCGCCGTGTTCGTCGCCGTCGTCGCCCTCCATGCCTGTGGACGCATCGGCAAACGCCGGGATGTCATCGAGCTTGCCGATGAATTTCGCAGACGGATCAATGAACGTCAGGCGCACCGCCCCGAGGAGGACCTCGTCGGCGTCGCGCAGGGCCGTCGGCCGCGAGATCTTCTTGTCATTGATGACAACGCCGTTTTTGCTGCCAGCGTCCTCGATGGTGATCTCGTTCCAGTCGCGGCGAATGATCCCATGTCGACGAGAAATATTGGCGTCGTTGATCTGAAAATCGCAGTCCGCACCGCGGCCGATGACGGCCTCGGAAACATCGACCCCGATGTCGAAGCGCTTTCCCTCGTCGGGGCCGTTCATGACTCGAACGTAGGGCGTCTCACCTCCATCTTTGCCGATGGTGGCGAGTACCTCCTCAACCATTTTGCGGGCGAGAGCCTCGGTCTTTTCAGCGGAATAATCAGGTGACGCCAGTTCGGCATTTTGGAACGTGATCTTGAAATGAATGAGGTCGATGCTGTCGCCATCCCGCAGCAACTTCTTGCCGCCAGCGCCGACCGGGCGACCATTGTGCTTGGTGCCGTGCGTGGACTTGAGGTCCTCAAGGAACCACTCATCTTGCTCGCGAAAGAGGACACAGTGCTTGCGGCTCACGGTCGAGAGCGGCACCTGAATCTCGTTATCCTGATCACGCCCGATGGAGATGCGCTCCTCGTCGAACTCGTATTCGAACTCCCTGGGCTCTTTGCCGGGGATGGTCATGACGACCTGCAGCTTCACCGGCATGCCTGCTCCGTCAGCCCGACCAATCGGCGCCGACGAACATCCTCAGCGCCCTTTGGGTGTAGCGCACGCACCGTGAGAGCACAAAAGGGCTGACAATCTTGAAGTCGGTCACGGACCCGCGATCTTCGGTCAGTGACTTCCGTGTGCGGCCCCCAGAAGTTGGGCGAATACCGCCTCATTGTGATGCGCGCTGGACCCTGCACAGTGGAAAGTTGCTCCAAGGCGCTGTCTTTGAGATGGTCGGCCTTCGAAAACGGGACCAAGAGGTCCGCAGCGAGGCGAGCGGTTCGTGTCGTACACCATCGTCATCACCGAAAAAGGTGGAAAGCCACGGGCCGAGGTCTTTGACCAGGGCGAGATCACCATCGGTCGCGTCCATGGCAACGACATCGTCCTTCCCAAGGGCAACATCTCGAAGCGCCACTCGCGCATTGTCCAGCGCGACGGCAAGTTCATCATTGTCGATTTGAAGTCGACCAATGGAACCTACGTCAACGGCAAGCGCATCAGCGCACCGCTGGTTCTGAAAGACGGCGACAAGCTCTACATCGGTGACTTCACCATCACCCTCGAGTCCCCCAACGGACTTGGCGGCGGCCATGATGCACCGGAGGATGAGCCCGCGCAGGTCGTTGCTCCTGAGCCGGTCGCTCCGGAGTTGCCACCCAGGAATCCTCAACCAATTGCGGACGAAGACGAACTCATCTTCGGGGAAGATCCCGATCCGCCGGTCAAGCCTTCGCGACCCGACCGTCCAGCTGACCCAAAGCCAGAACCACGACCTCTCGAGCCGCGCCCTGCCGATGTGCGCGAACCAAGTCGGCAGATCAAACCGTCCAAGCCGATGCCGCCCACGCCACAGCCATCACGGCCGAAGCCGTCGGAACGCTCGAACCTGTCCATCCACCTGCCGGCCGCGGCTGCTCTCAACGCTCGTGGCGCGGTTTTTTCGTCAGTGACCAAGGCGCTCGCCGCCGACGGCGGTCTTCCGCTCGACGATGACTCCACCTTGGAGCGCGCTCGCCTGGCCGCCGAAAAGACCCTCACCGTCCTCGCCAAGAAGCTTCAGGGCGAAAATATCGACGGGTGGCCTCTTCAGATCGCCAAAGAAGTCTGCGGGCTGGGACCGTTGGGCGAGTTGCTCGAAGACCCAAACGTGGTCGAGGTCTTCATCAACGGACCTCATCAGATTCTGGTGCGACGCGCGCCCGACAGCTCATCGGTGGGCATTCCGTTGGTCCCCATGCAGGCGTTTTTCTCGTCTGACGATGCCGTGGCATTGGTCGTGCGGCGAATCATGCATGCTGCCGGCGTGAAATTCGACGCTGAGCACCCAATCGCTGAGGCGCGACTTCCTGACGGTACTCGCGTCAATGCGGTTCATCATGCCGCCGCCGTGCGCGGGCCTCTGGTCACCATTTCGCGTTCCAGTACCCGAAACGCCACCCTCGACGAGCTCGTCGCGGAACACATGCTTTCCAAGAACATGGCTGAGTTCCTGGAGCTGTGCGTACGGGCCCGTCGAAACGTCTGCGTCTGCGGTGGGCCCGGTGCCCAAATCGGGACACTGATGTCGGCCATGGCGGCCACCATTGACGACGACGAACGCATTGTCGTGGTCGAGCAGGTGGCACGGCTCAAGCTCGCTCAGCCACACGTTGTGACGTTGGAGCCCCGTCCACTGCGCGGCGGTCCGTCGCCGGCAACGGTGCGCGATTTGGTTGGCAACGCCCTGCGTATGCGACCCAACCGGGTGATTGTCCATGAGGTCACCGGGGGCGAGGCGCATGAACTGTTCGTGGCGATGGGAGGACGTCAGGATGGGACGCTGTTTACGAGCTACGCCGCCACGACGCGAGACTGCCTTGATCGTCTGGAGACAATGATTTCGCTGGCCGGCCTCGACGTTCAAGCCGGGTGGTGCGCGAGCAGATCGCATCGAGTCTCGACATCCTCGTCACGGTGACCCGTTTTGCCGACGGCAGCTCACGCGTGACCCAGATCAGCGAGATCACCGGCGTCGAAGTCGACCTCATCACCACCCAGGACCTGTTTACGTTCAAGAGGGAAGGATTCGATGACGCGGGTGCAGTCATCGGTCGTTTCCAGGCAACGGGCAGCCCGCCGCGCTTCTATGACGAGCTTCAACGACGCGGCGACAACGTCAACCTCGCCATCTTCCGGGACTGACGACGGTGGCTCCACGCACCGGCAGACCATGCCGGTGGCGCACAGGTCGTTGCAGGGTGATGGTCGCCGCTCAGGGAGAAGGAAGCGCATCGCTGTCCAGCAGTGGAGGCGGTGTGCGCGTCCTGACTGCAGCTGATGGCGGCGACGGAGGCAGTGCCTTGAAGGCCTGGGTCAGCTCGGCATAGGCAAGGCGTGCAGTTTCCCGGGCCAACGTGCGGGCTTCGGAGACAGAATCGGCGCCGTTGAGGCCGAACTGCAGCTGTACGCCCCACAGCGCCCGCGCCGGCAAACGCGGCATCGCCACCTGACGCCAGAGCACGGTGCCGTCGCGGTCAACGACGAGGATGGTGCAACGGTCATACAAATAGACCATGCGAACCAGTTCGTATCGCTCTTGGGTCATCCACCATTCGTGACGGATGACAACGCTCGCGTCGACATCGAGGTCACGCGCGAGTGCCGCCAGCGCTGCCGGAGTGCGCTCATTGGCGACGTCGACGGCGAGTATTCGATCGACTTGCGACCAGTCCTCGGGGGGCAGAGCCTCGGGAACCTGGTCATATTTCTTTGACGTCATCGCCGTGGCAGGCAGCAGCACGTGGCCCTGGCCGAACAGCCCCTCGACAAATGTTGCTGTGTCTCCCTGCATCAATTCGATGGCCTGCTCACCGACACCATCACCGACGGCGAAACCTCCTGGTGTCGTGTTGACAATGCCCACATCGTGCGAGCCGTGAATGCTCACCACCGCCACCGTCGCCAATCCCTGCAATTCAGGTCGCAGCGTCGTTGGCGTCACGCAGTTCCCCAGCAGCAACACGATGACGGACAAGCTTCGCGGGGTCTTCATGATGGAACCCTACCAATCTACAGGCCGGTGGCGGCGCCCCAGCCATACGGTCAAGAGTCTGCTACTGTTTCTCTCTCATTGAGGTAGGCATGAACTTCGCTGCAGTGTGTCTCGTCGGTGTCATGTCGGTGCTTGCTGCCGGCAAACCAGTTCCCGTCGAGCAGGGAATGGCGAAGGCCCCTCCTGTCACCACCTCGGACGGCCCAGGCGCTCTCGACGACGCCAGAAAAGTTGCTGAGGCCTACCTGAAAGCCCTGGAGGGCAAGGGAGACGATCGCGCGCGCAACTACCTGCTGGGCGGCAGCACCCTGACGGCGAACGACTTCACGATACCCAACTGGAAAATCGCCAAGCGCGATGCCTCGCGTACGGAAGAAAAAGGGGTCGACGGCGCCGTCAAGATGATGCGCGAACTGGAGCGCAAGGGAGCTGAAGCCCTGAACACCGTCGTGGTGTCTGAAGACACGCAGCTGGCCTTGACGCAGGAGCAAGCGAACAAGTTGTTGGAGCCCACCCGTCGGCTCGCCCAAAAGTTCATCGAAAGCTATCCGCTGTTTTCCTACGTGGCTCGCGTCGGCAAGGATGTCTTTTGGCATCCAGAGAATCCGTGGCTCAAGGAGGTCAAGAAGCTCGAGAAGGGCTCGACCTACAAACTGGAACTCCATCGTTTCCACATCGAGGAGCAGGATAGTGGCGGCAACAAGCGCATTTGGCCGCTGCGCGTGCTGCGCGTGACCACGAAGACCTACGATTCGGGCTGGAAAATCCTGCCGGCGTCGGATTGGGATCCGAACTACTGATGCAGGGGTGCAGCTTCCGCATGGTGGCGGCGCTCGCCGCAACGTCGGCCTTCATCGGGGCCTGCACGGCCCCTACGGCGTCGTCCGTCGGCTTGAGGGCAACGGCCAGCGACGGCCGGGGGCTTTACGCTGGCGGCAGTTCCTGGACGATCCGCGCGACTTCTGCTGGCCGCCAGGAGGTCGTGAACATCCCGACCGTTGGCGAGGTCATCGTCGAGGATGGGCACTGTCGCCTGGTTCGTTCGGTGGGCGTGGGCGCCATCGCCATCCAGGAGGCGCGTCCTGGCCCTTGCGTCGAAGTGCGCGGCGAGCATCTCTGCTTCGTCGATGGCGTCGAATTCGTGGCCACCGACGGCGGCGCGACGATCAGCGTTGCTGGCTGTGCCGAACGCAACGAAATCTTCCTTGAGCGCGTCGAGGGTGCTGCTGTGGCCACCGTCGGACCGCATGCCTTTTTTGAACGTTGCGCCCCCATCGAATCGCCGACGCTGGAATACGTGCGGGTCGAACGCATCGCGGTCGACAACAATGACAAGCCCAGCCATGGCCTGCGCTTTCGCTATCGCGATGGTTTTGAGATCTGCTTCCTGAGCCGGACCACGGGCCGCTACTCCATCGACCTCGGCATCGAGGATCCCGCTCCCAGGCAGCTGACCTTGAGCGGCGCGGTGGACGACCTGTGAGCAGCCGCGCTTTGGTGCTGTCGCTGTGCCGGAGCCCTGGCACGGCGCTGTCCAAGGCGGTGTCGTCGCTGGCGATGCGCTACGACGAGGTCGTGGTTGCCGTCGACGACAGTGACGACCCGCAGCTTGCCCCTCTCCCCACCCGCTGGCATGCCGTCCGCCACTTGATCGCCGGCACCAGCAATGCCTGGTGCACGATTGTGCCGCTGACGCCGACGATGCCATCGCGACAGGAGCGGGTTGCGGCCCTGCCGGTATGGCTGGGCGCCTTCGCTCATGTGGTCGTCGACGCTCCCGACGTCGCCAGCATGTTGCGGTCTGGGGCGGGTCAGTCACGCCACCCGTACGTCGTCGAACTGGTGCCACGCCTCGGTGACAATGGCCCGCCTTCCATGGCACCGCCCGCCACCAGTCGAGCCCTGGTCATCACGCGTGCCCAGCCCTTTCACCGCGGCCACCTCGCCCTCGTTGAATGCGCCCTGGACGTCGCCGCCGAAGCCGTCGTCGTCATCGCCGCTGCCGACCGCAGCCATCTTCCCACCGACCCATTCACCGCGGCTGAGCGCCTGGCGTTTGTGAGAGCAAGCCTGGGGGCGATGGCGCCGCGGATATGGCTGCTGGCGGCGCCCCGGCCCCCGTGGCCCGGGCTGGCGTTGACGACGATGTGGCGCCTGGCGCCGCCGGTGAGCTGCGTCGTCGCCCACAACCGCACCCTGTCTGTGATGGCCACTGAGATGGGCTGGACGGTCCACCGTCTCACCACGCCGTTCTGCGTCAACGGCGAGCCCATCAGCGGCACAGCCCTGCGAGCCCGTCTGGCCGGCACCAGGGACGACGACGACGACGACGACGACGACGACGACGACGACGAACAGGCCTGGCTCCGCCACCGGGTCCCCGACGGGGTCGCCGACTGCTTCGCCGCGGACCGGTCGCTGCGGAACCGGCTGCGTGCTCTTTCCCTGCCCGAGCACGGGTGAATCATGTGTGGCATCGGCGGGGTCCTTTTTCTCCACGACGACACAGGCGGCCTGCTCCGCCATCAGCAGCCGCCACCGCCATTTCTCACGACGCTGCAACAGCGGCTTTCCCATCGCGGCCCCGACGGTACAGGCGTCTTCGTCGACGACGGCGTCGGCCTGGTGCACACGCGGCTGGCCATCAATGACCCCGTGGGCGGTCAGCAACCGCTGATGACCCCCGACGGCCGCTTCGTCCTCGTGGTCAACGGCGAAATCTATGGCCACCGACGACAACGCCAGCAGCTCGAGGCCAGGGGGGCGCGCTTCGCGTCGACCAGCGACGCGGAGGTGCTGCTGTGGACCCTTGCTTTGCGAGGCGTCGCAGGCCTTACCGACATCGAGGGCGAATTCGCCTTCTGCTGCTGGGACCGCATCACTCGTCAGGGCGTGTTTGGGCGCGATCTCCTCGGCGTCAAGCCGCTGGTCTGGCGGCGACACGGGGCCACCGTGTGGTTCGCATCCGAAGCCCAGGCCCTGCTGGCGGCCCACCCCCAACGAGCCCGCATCGACCTTGACGTCATTGCTGACACGGTGATTTGTCCGGCCCTGTCTGGCTCAGACCAGCTGCCGTTTGTCGGCGTCGAAAGCGTCCCCGCTGGCGCAGTCATTGTCGCCGATGGACGCAGTCCGCCCCGCATTGTCCGTCGTGCGCGACACCAACTCGGGAACGCGGTGTTTCCGTCGCCGCCGCCCGCGGAGCTGTTGGGGGCGCTGCAACTGGCCGTCTGGGACCGCGTCGACGCCGATGTCGTCGTTGGTGCCTTTGTCTCTGGCGGCGTTGATTCGACGTCGCTCGTGGCCCTGGCTTTGCGTGCTCGGCCAACTCCCCTGCCCTGTTTCACCATTCGTTTTGACGCCCACGACGACACCACCCACGACCAGCCTGCTGCAGGCCACACGCCGGGAAGCATCGTCGTTGGCGACGATGCGCCCTTTGTCGAGGACCTCGCCCGCCGATGGCCGCTGGCGCTGACCCGCGTCAAAGCCACGCGATCGGCGCTGCTTGAAGAGCTCGAGGGACTATGGGCTTCCCAAGATCGCATCGCGGCCTGGGAACAGGAGCTGAGCCAGCGCTTCTTGGCCCGGACCGCCAGCGCATCAGTCAAGGCGGTCTTGGTGGGCGACGCCGCCGACGAGACCCACTTCGGCTACGCCTTCGCCCTGGAGCCTGATGTCGCCCGGCA
>CAJBHN010000340.1 GCA_903952805.1 uncultured Myxococcales bacterium
CCTGTTGATGCGGGCCGCGCCCGAGACGACGACGGCGACGCCATCGACGCCATCGACGCCATCGACGCCATCGACGCCATCGACGCCATCGACGACATCGACGACGACGACGACGACGACGACGATGGATCAAGATCGCATCGAAACGGCGTCACCGTGGGATGGCGACGCAGGCGCGGCCCGCACCCTCGATTTGGACGTCGCGACCCGCACCAGTTCGCCGCTGGATTCACTGCTGCGCTCGCCCGCCGCCCAGACCACAAAACCGCCCATCCGCGAGGGCGAACCGGCCGACGACCTGACAGCATTGATGACCGGGGCCCGGGAACTCTTCGACCTGGGTGACTTCTCAGGCTCGCTGGAGCTCGTGGAGAAGGCGCTGCGAAGCAATCCCGACCACGAAGATGCCAGGGCCTATTTGAAGCGCAACGAAGCGACCTTGCTGCACATGTACCAGTCGAAAATCGGCAACATGGGCACGATTCCGCGGCAACTCGTTCCACCCGACGAAATCATCTGGCTCAACATGCACCACCGTGCAGGATTCATCCTGTCTCAAGTGGATGGCACACTGGCTTACGAAGACCTGCTCGACGTCAGCGGCATGGACCGCTTCGACACCATGCGTATCCTCGCCGACCTGGTCCAAAATCGCATCATCGGCTGACGTCGGTGTCGTCGTCAGCCGATGGCAGCGACCAGGCGGCCCTCAGCGCGTCGCTTCAAAGGCAAACAACGCGTCGAGGTTCTTCATCAACGCGATGATGGCCTCTGGTCCAATGGAATTGGTCTCCTCGTAGTGGTCACCCTCGGCCTCCTCAAGGTAGGCACTGGCACCCTCGGCAAGCTTGAAATCATACGAGGGCACCAAATAGCCGGTTTCGTCCTGACAGAGGCCCAGCGGCATCGCAAAGCGCGTGCCGAGGCGCTCGCGCAAATAGGGCGCCGCCGGCGCCACCGACAAATCGGGAGGATTGGGATTGCCGTCTTCGATCATGGGGCGGCCGTAGGCGTTGTCGTCGCTGAAGCCGACAAAGGTCTCGGGAAAGAGTTCCCCCGGCGCCGTCACGATACCGAGCCCACCAAGCTTGATGATGGCCACCGCGGACTCGAGGTGGGGAAGATTTCCTGGCGCGATGGCCCGGGTCTCGTCGAAGTCGAAGACTTCGCGATCGAACCAGCCCTTGTTGATGCCGACGTGAAAGATCGCATTTTCGACGCGCGCCCGATAGCGAATGCGCGAAAACGACAACGTTGGCAGCGTTTGGGTTTCGGCGATCTCGAGAGCGGCGAAGCCGAGTTCGGCGACGTTTTCGCCCAGGGCGTCGGTGCGGGCGAAGGTCTTGTTCGGGTTTTCGTAGACGGTGCCGTCGCGACCGGTGATGGCGAATCCATTGGGCCCCAACAGACCGCCCACGGCCCCTTGCCAATAGATGGCGACGCCGCCGCGCGCTGGGTGAGCGACGTGGGTCGACGTCGCTGGCAGGCCGTCTTCGAGGGCCACACGAATGGCGTGCAGGTAGTCCGATGAGACCGCGTTGTTGTCGCTGTCGAGGCTCTCTGGATGGTTGCCCCAATTGAGCAACGTCGCGACGACGGCGCCGCCGCCAACGGCCTCCACGGAAATGGCGGTGACCATGCCGTTCATGACGACCGGATCGCGGCTGTCGCGGAGCAGGCCGTCGGCGCCACCGTCGACCTGCCCGACCTTGATAACGACGGGCTCAAGATTGGTCATGGCCTCAATGATGGCGTCGCTGCACCCCTGGCGGATGAGTTCCATATGGGCCTCGGAGCGCCCGGGGGCATTGGGAATCACGAGGCCTGGCTCGACATACCCCCATTGGCCCATGGTGTCGGGCGCTTCGTGGGTGTGGCTCGCCTGCACCAAGACCAGATCGACGGCACCAGGCATCTGCGCCTCGACGCGGGCGGTGATGCGCTTTTGCTCCTCGAAGAACAGGCCAATGGCGTCGACGGCGCACACCGCCAGGGTCGTGTCGCCCTGACGAAACGCGATGACTCGCGCCCACAGGGAATCCTTGATGGTCATGGCGGGGCGGTTGTTGTCGTAGCCGGCGATCCACAGCGCTTGAAACACGCCATCACCCTCGCCCTCGTCGGCACCCGCCCACTCACCGTCATCGATGGCGCCGTCGCTGTCGTCGTCGACGCCGTTTGCACGCAGCTCGATGGCCTCGGCAACATTGTCGGGACAAATGCGATCCAGACCGCAGTCGAGCCAATACTCGTTCAAGTCGCCATCGTTCTCGCTGCCGTCCGCGTCGGAAGCGACCCAGCCCTCGTCGGTGAAGCAGATGGCGTCAGTGCCGCAGTCGTCGTCGATGTTGTCCTTGAGGACGCCGCACACGGTGTGGCCGTCGACGGTGAAGCCCTCGGGGGCACAGGCCGGGTCGTCCACCAGCTGCAGGAACGACGGGCGGGCAATCTCAAAGCCACGTGGCGTGACGTCACGCTTGGCGGCTGCCGCCAACAACGGCTGGTCCGTCAACACGCCACTGCAGGAAGGACCGCCAGGACAGGCGATGTCTGGCACCAGCGCTTCGCCTTCGCCTTCACCCTCAGCAGTCGGCGGCACATCCACTCGCCCGGGGCAGGCAAGCATCGTCGACAAAGCCAACAGGGCAAAAGCAGGCGCAAAGGCAGAGGCCGAACATCGCTTCATGGGGTATCCACGGGTGGTAACCAAACAAACGAGGCACGCCCTGACGACGCGCCCCGCTCTGTCCAACAAAAAAAGGCTCGTGGTGGCTACTGGATGACGGGGAAGTCGCCGCGCAGCGTGACGATGGTGACCGAGTCCGCAAAGGTCTTGATCGTGCGCTCGCCCGCTGAGATGCAGCTGCAATCGTCGCCGACGCAACCGGGCTCACGCAGGCCAGCCACAATGGTGTGCTCGTTGGCACCCGGCTCGGTGGGCACGTTGAGCAAGACATACAGGCCGTCGTTGGCGGTGGTGATGCGGCGGAGGTCCGGCTTGGGGTCGTCGGGGTCGCCGTCGAAGTAGGCAATGCTCATGGTGCTGTCGAGACCGGCGATGGTGACCGAGGCGCCCTCGATGATGACGTCGTTGCAGTCGTGGATTTCGCCGGCGACGACGGCGCGGCCAACGCCGTCAGACACGTCTTGACCACCGGTGATTTGGCGTCCGCCCAGGGTGGGGATGGAGTCCCACGTCGAACGGAAGATCATGGCGGCTTCGTAGATGACGACGGCGTCGGTCGCCTGCTCGTTGAAGAACGTGAGGCCGTACAAATACGTGTCGATGACGGTCGTGTCCGTCGGATGCTTGATGCGCATCGTCAGGGGTTCATGCGTGGGGACAGTCGCGTTGAGGCGGTAGTACCCCTTGGAGGAACACGCGAACGCCAGGCACGCCGGTGCATTGGCATCGGCACCGTCGCACACGAGGCCCGAGGCATCGTTGCGGACCGCGACGATGCCGGTCGCCAGCGGCGTGCCGGTCGACGGGTCGACGTTGGCGGCAAACACGGCAATCTCGGTGCCCTTCTTGGCGTCGTTGCCCACGCCAAAGACGTCGATGCAGCCCTCCAGCGTCACCTGGGTGCTGGCACCCACCGTCCGGGGCGCGCCGATGCAGCCCAGGTCGGGGACGCCGCCCGTCTTGAGGGTCGCGTCGACGTCGGGGAGCGCGACATTGAAGGCGGCGGCCTCGGTGGCCACCTCGCAGGTGGCGGGGCCACTGCTTTCGCCCTCACCCTCGCCTTCAGCGCCATCGGCACTGCGGCCGGACTCGCAGCCCAGCAGACCCACACATCCAACCAGCATGGCAAGAGCCCAGCGACGCATCCGTACCTCCAAAAAGAGTCTCAATGTGGTGAGAGGTAGGGAGATTGGAGACGTCGGTCAATGTGCTTGGCCACACTGAAATGCTGCAACGCGTTATCCGCGATCACGCAGATACAGCGTTGCGGACGTCGTCACCTTGCGGGTACAACCCCCGGCGTGCGCTCTCGCGCTGGGCGACCCGTTCCGGGTCGACGTGTCGGAACAAGATTTTATTTTCACGAAAGACCGGAGGAAGCTCCATGCGGTTCATTCCATTGAAGCTGGCGAGTATCGCCCTGGCGGCCACGAGTGTCCTGGCCACGGTCGGGTGTCCCGCTGCCGCCGTCGACGACGGTCCGGTCCCCGAGCCAGAGGGTTGCGAGATCGACCGCGAATGCGGCGGCGGCAGCATCTGCGACAAGACCGATGACGGCGACGACATCCCCGCGGCTGAAGACCCCGTCGGCGTCTGCCTGCGTGTCTCGTGTGACCCCGACGGCGACGACTGCCCCGAAGACGAGAAATGCGACGAGCGTCGCCGCATCTGCGTGCCGACGAACATCTGCGACCCCGGTGATGCGGCTGCCTGCAGCACCGCTGGCGAGTTCTGCCAATATCAGGGCGGCGCCCCGGTGTGCGCGCCTCCTCCGCCGGCTTCGGCCTGCTTGCTGACTCCCTCGGTTGGCTACCTCGCCGCCGGTGGCGCAGCGCAGATTGAGGGCGTGGGCACCACCGACGGCGGCAAGCTCGTCCCCCACACGACCTTCACCTGGACCGCGTCGGCGGGTTCGATGAGCGAAACCGGTGTGTTCACCCCTCCAGCCACCGCTGGCGCCGTGACCATCACCGGCACCACGGTCAACGGCGACGTCTCCTGCACCGCGACGATGAACGTCTTTGCGGCCGTCGGCGCCAACGACCTGCGCGTGGTCCTCATCGACATCGCCACCCGCTTGCCCATCGCCAACGCTCCCGTGGCCGCCCGCGTCGCCGACGCCAACGTCAGCCGCACCACCGGCCCTGACGGTTCCGCCACCTTCCCCGGCGGCGCTGGCGCGACGTCGGTCAGCGTCTTCCCCGCGACCCACCAATGGCACACGTTGATTGACCCGACTGCGGACTCGATCATCTACACTGCCGCCGTCGCCAACGTTCCCCAGGTGGACGGCATCAAGGGCGGCTTCAACTTTGACAAGGTGCAGACCCGCGGCGACATCAAGCTCGGCCTGGCTGGCACGGCCATCAACGCCGCCATCACCGACTTGAACTTCGACACGATCATCGGCGGCTTCGTGCCCACCACCATCGACATCGCGGGCATCACCGAGGCCGGCGGCCAGGAAGTGTCCTTGCCCGAGGGCTTGATCATTGGCCTCGGTCAGGAAGACTTCAAGGGCCAGTACGCTGCCCTGTCTGACAAGGATGGTCCGAGCATCGGTTGGGCCCTCGCCGGCCGCGTGGCGCTGTCCAAGGTCGGACCCATCATCACCACCGTCTCTGGCGGCGGCGAGGACCTCGACTTTGGCGCCATCCTCGGCGCGGTGCTGCCTTTCTTCGCCACCTTCGACCACGCCATCGTCACCGGCCTCGACTTCACGCCCGCCGCCCGCTCCGCCGGCGACGCCAACTTCGAAGACGTGACCATCGCCCCCGACACGCTGATGCTGATGTCGTCGGAATACACCATGCCTCGCCTGCCCTGCGCTCCCGGCGCCTTTGGCACCAACGGCTGCACCGAGGACATCTTCATCCTCACCGAGGGCAGCGGCGACGCCGAGACCGTCAGCGTCGTGGCGGCTTGCCCAACGCCCCTGCCCGCAGGCGCCACCTGTGAGTCCTCGGCGCCGTTCACCTCGGGTGCCGTGCTGCTCAGCGGTGTCGTCGTTCCTGGTCAGGGCCTCGTGCCACTGGGTCTCTCGGCCGGCCTCGACGTCGTCAGCAACGGCGACGACCCCGATGGCGTGATGGCCCAGTCCGGCGACTCGCCCCCGCCCGACGGCACGGTGCTCCTCGACTACGCGCCTCCGCACGACGGCGTCGAAGGCAACCTCTACATCACGGTGGCCATCGCTTTGGACATCAACCAGATCAGCGGCGCCGACGACCTCGGAGCCTCGATCATCACCCAGGTGTCCAGGACCCAGCCCGCCACGGGCAACACCTTCGCGGTCGGCTCGTTCCTGGAGAGCCAGGGCGGCACGTTCACCGCCGGCGACGCCGGCAGCGTCACCCTCGAGAAGAAGGGCACGGCCGACTTCTATCGTGTGAACCTCGACGACAACGGCGAGCAGGAGTGGAACGTGTGGTTCGGCGGCGACACCACCACGTTCAACATCGCGACCCTCGCCCAAAACGACTCCGTCGACGTTGCCGACCGCACGGCCCACGCCGACATCCAGGCCTTCAAGCTTGGCACCGGCTACGACGGCCCTTCGCCCGCGAGCTACGACGACCTGTTTGGTTTCACCGGCACCAACATCGACAACCTGCTCTACTACCTCGGCGCCTGGTCGAGCGAGTCCTGCAAGGCCAACGGTCTGTGCGACTCGACCCCCTGAGCGTCATCAGCTGACGTTGACCGCAAGAGGCGCCATGGGGCGCCTCTTTCTTTTGCGACATGTGTTTTGACGTCTTCTTTCAAGTCGAACCTGTCGGCACCGACGCCGCGCTCAGGTCGGCTTCTTGTCGTCGAAGCGGGCGCGCATCTTGGCGAAGAAGTCGGCGGCGGGGTCTTCGATGACGGCTTCAGGCAGCTTGCCCTGGGCGTGCAAGGGAATGTCGTCCAGGAAGCGGGAGCGCTTGCGTGGCACCAGCTCATGGCGTTTGCGGCGGTGCAACGCATGGGAAATCGTCAGCACCTTGCGGGCGCGGGTGATGCCGACGTAGCAGAGGCGCCGCTCCTCCTCGATGCCACGATCGCCGCTCTCCTCAAGGACGCGGCGGTGGGGCAGCAGGCCCTCCTCGAGGCCCACCAGAAAGATGTAGGGGAACTCCAGGCCCTTGGAGGCATGCAGGCTCATGAGCTGCACCCGACCCTTGGCCTTTTTCTCATCGTCCTTGTCGTCGTCTTTTTCTTCGTCGAGGGCGAGGCGGTCGAGAAACGCCGCCAGCGGACCCTCGGGGCCGACTTCGCCAAGCACGACGCCAGAGGCCTCAAGGTCCGGCGCGGTGCGGGCTTCGCGCAGGTTGTCGATGAAGGAGGCGAAGGCGTCGCAGACTTCGTCGACGGTCTCCCGCCATTTTTCCTTCTTTTCGAGTTCGGCTTCGTCGTCGATGACGGCCTGCAGACTGGCGCGCAGCACCGCGATGCGGACGGTGCCGGCGACGTCGGCGTTTTCGTCCCAGACCTCGGCGAGCACCCGCGGCCGCGCGGCCAACAAGGGCCCGGCAAACTTTCGCAGGGTAGCCTCTTGTTGGGGTTTGAGACCGGTGAGTTCGGCGGTGGCGGCGGCGTCGATGAGGTGCTGACCGCGGGCCCGAGCCCAGGCGATGAAGGTCGCCACCGCTTTTTCTCCCAGACCACGGGTCGGCAGGTTCACCACACGGCGAAAAGACAGTTCGTCGTCGGGGCGGGCGATGCAGGACATCAGCGCGAGCGTGTCTTTGACCTCCTTGCGCTGGAAGAATTCCATGCCGCCCACCACGCGGTAGGGCACCCCCCGCAGGCGCAAGCCCTCTTCGAACAGCCGCGATTGGGGCGAGGATCGATACAAGATGGCGATGCTTTCGGGCAGCACCTGAGCTTCGGTCACGAGCTTGTGGATGCGCTCGGCGACGATGTCACCTTCGGCGTCGCCGTCGGCGAGGCCGAGGACTTCGACGATGTCGCCTGGGCCGCCGCTGGTGAAGAGGGTTTTTTCCTTGCGGGTGGTGTTGGTCTTGATGACGCCGTTGGCGGCGTCGAGGATGTTGCCGGTGGAGCGATAGTTCTCTTCCAGCTTCACCACCGTGCATGGCGCGAAATTCTTGTCGAACGCCAAAATGTTTTCGACGTCGGCGCCGCGAAATGAATAGATGGCCTGGTCGTCGTCGCCGACGACGGCGAGGTTGCGGTGGGGGCCGCACAACTGGGCGACGATGTCGAGCTGCAAGGGGTTGGTGTCTTGATACTCGTCGATGTGCAGATAGCGAAACAGGGCCTGATAGCGCTTGCGCACGTCGGCAACGGTCTCGAGCATCTCGCGAGCGTAGAGCAGCAAATCGTCGAAATCGACGGCTGACAGGGCCCGCAAATGCGACGCGTAGGGCATCCACAGGCGGTCGGCGATCATGGCGATGTCGTCGACACGGCCGACGCGGGCGCGGATGACCTCGTCGTCGATGCCCAGCGGACTGCGGTCGGTGCGCAGCCCCTGATTCTTCCAGTAGCCAATGCGACTCAAGAGCATACGCGGCTCTTTTTCGCCCAACTGCAAACCGAGGCTGCGAGCGACCGTCAGCAACTGCGCCCGTTGATCGCCCTCATCGAGGATGGCGAACGACGACGACAGCCCAATGCGATGGGCGTCGCGGCGCAACAGCCGCGCACACAGCGAATGAAACGTCGACACCCAGACGCCGCGCGCGGCGCGCCCCGACAGCTCGACGAGCCGCGCTTTCATCTCCTTGGCGGCTTTGTTGGTGAAGGTGACGGCGAGGATCGACTTGGGCGCCTCACCCATCAGCAACAACCGGGCAATGCGCAGCGTGACCACCCGGGTCTTGCCGGAGCCAGCCCCCGCCAGCACCAGCAACGGACCGTTGGTGTGAAATACGGCCTCGCGCTGGGCGGGGTTCAGGCCAAAGAATTGTTGGTCAAGAGACACCACGTCGTCGTGCCCTGTTGCCACCGACCTGACAAGCGCTGCGTCACAGGCGTGAGCGCTTCAAGCACAGGCCGCGCACGCACCCTTGAGCAACACGTCATCGACACGATGCACGGCCGCCTTCAACGCCGGTGTCCGCATCGACACGGCGGTCTCTGGCAGACAGCTGACGACGCCACACAAGGTGCACATGAAGTGCGGATGCATCGGGTCGTCGGCGGCCTTGACCTCAAAGCGCCACACATGATCGCCCATGTCGGCGCGGGCGACGAGCCCGCCACCCGTGAGGTCCATCAGGTTGCGGTAGACCGTCGCCCGATTAAATCCCTGGCCCGCCACCAGCTCCACCAGCTCGGCGTGGGACAGGGGGCGCTCGGCGTCGCTCAGCGCCAACAACACAGCGCCCCTCGCCGCCGTCCACTTCAGACCCGCGGCCCGGATGCGCAATTTCAGCGCCATCAGGTCATCGTGTGCCGTCGTCGCCATGTGACCCTCCGACAGCCAGCGGCGCCGTCGTCGGCGCGGGATCAGCGGGCGAGGCAGTTGCAACCGGGTTGATTGTTGCAACTCAGAACGAGAGGGTGGAATCGGTGTTTGCCGTCGTCTTGGGCTTGCTGGCGTTGGGAGTGGGGCCGTTGCTGGCGCCACTTTTGCGTCGTTCACAAGGGCTGGCCGCGGCGGTCGATGGCTTCATCGCCTGCACCGTCACCGGCCTGGTGCTGCTGCATGTGGTGCCCCAAAGCGTGGCCCTGGCTGGCCCGGCTGCCATCGCGCTGGCTGCGCTGGGCTTCTTCGTGCCGGCCCTCTTGCATCGCCTGGACGCCTGGCAGGTGCCCGCCACCGTCGCTGGCGCCCGCCGGGTCATCGCCAGCGTCGTTGTCCTCGCCGGCGCCTTCGTCCACGCGCTGCTCGACGGCGTGGCCCTCGCGGGCGACAGCTTGCACGAGCACGGCCACGACCATGCCGACGAAGGCCTGACGCTGCTGGCGCTGGCGGTGCTGCTGCATCGCCTGCCCTACAGCCTGGCCATCTGGGTGGTGGGCCGCGAACGCGTTGGCACCACCCAGGCCTTGCTGCTGTTGGGGGCCCTGGGCGCCGGCACCGTCGTGGGGCGCCCTGGGCGGCGGTATGGTGCTTGAGGGCACCAGCAGCCAGGTCTTGTCCCTCGTGCAGTCGTTCGCCGCCGGGGCGGTGCTGCATGTGCTCCTGGACGCCCCCGCCTTTGACGTCGACCGCTCCCCTCGGTCCTCCACGGTCGGCGTGCTCGTCGGCCTCGGCGTGCTGGTGCTGGTGTCCAGGGGACATGCCGCGGTCCGCGTCGCCACCGACGAGCTGCCCTTCAGCCGCGCGCTGCTGACGCTGGCGGCTGAAAGCGCCCCCGCCATCGTGCTGTCCCTGGGCTTCATTGGCCTGCTGGGCGCGCTGGGACCGCGCCTGCTGCGGCCCATCGGTGCGGGTGACACGCGGCTGGCACAGGCCTGGTCGGGCGTGGTGGCGGGGGCTCCCCTGCCCGTGTGTTCCTGCACCTCGCTGCCGATTTTTGAAAGCCTGGTGCGGCGGCGGGTGCCGGTGGCTGGCGCCGTCGCGTTCTTGATTGCAGCCCCCGAGCTGGGCCTGCCGTCGGCGCTGGTGTCGGCTGAACTCCTCGGCGTCGACATGGCCATCGCCCGCCTGGTGGGGGCCGTCGCCGTCGCCGTCATCGTCGCGCTGGTGCTGTCACTGGTGGTGCCATCGTCGGGAGGAGGGCCTGGTACCGCCGACCTCCCCGAGCTTGGCGTGGTCGACGGCTTCTTCATGCGCACCAACCACGTCATGCCGTGGCTGGTGCTTGGAATCACCGTGGCCGCCTGCTGCGAACCCCTGCTCGCGCCGTCGACGCTGCTGGCGGTGCCGCGGGCCATCGAGGTACCGCTCTACGCACTGCTGGGCCTGCCTTTGTACCTGTGCAGCACAGGCTCGACGCCGCTGGCCGCTCTCCTCATGCACAAGGGGGCGAGCGCTGGCGCCGCGGTGGCGCTGCTCCTGTCGGGACCGGCGATGAACGTCGCCACCCTTGGCTTGTTGACCCGGCTGTGGTCGGTGCGGGCCGCGGTCGCCTTCGCCGCCGCCGTCGTCGTCGCCACCAGCGTGGTCGGCGCGGTCGTCAACGTCGGGGTGGACCTCGGAATCATTGCCCAGCCGTCACTGCACAGCGATGCCCAACACGTGCACGGCGTGCTTGAGTGGGGCTCATTGGCGCTGCTGCTGGCCCTGGTGTTGGCGTCGTTGTGGCGGCAGGGAGCGCGCCGTTTTCTCAACCAGATTCTCCATCCCCTCGATGAAGCCCTGGGCGGCCATGTCCACGGCCCACACTGTGGGCATAACGCCCACAAGCGCCCAGGTTTCGGTACACGCCCGTCGGTCGCGCGCGTGCAGCTCGACTTCAAGCCGAAGTAGACAACATCCTGGATCTGCAAGCCTTTCCGTATGGTGCGTCGGGAACAACGCAGCTGACGGAGCACCGCGTTAGGTTTGTCGTGAGAATACCGAACTGATGCAGCCAGCCCTTCGCCTCAATGACGTCCTCGACGCGATCACCGCGTACAACCCGCATGCCGACGTCGACCTCATCAAAAAGGCCTACGTCTACTGCGCCAAGGTCCACGCGGGCCAGGTGCGCAAGACCGGCGAGCCCTACCTGATCCATCCGCTGGCAGTGGCGTGGATCCTGACGCAGCTCCGTCTCGACGACGCCAGCATTTGCGCCGGCCTGCTGCACGACACCGTCGAAGACACCCTCGCCACCTTGGAGGAAGTGCAGGAACTGTTCGGCAAAGACATCGCCGACATTGTCGACGGCGTCACCAAGCTCGGCATGGTGAAGTTCAACACCGCCGAAGAAAAACTCGCCGAGAATTTCCGCAAGATGCTCGTCGCCATGAGCCGCGACATCCGCGTGCTGCTGGTGAAGCTGTGCGACCGCCTGCACAACATGCGGACGCTTGAGCACATGAAGCCCGAGAAGCAGGAGTCCATCGCTCGCGAAACGATGGACATCTACGCTCCCCTCGCCAATCGCCTGGGCCTGTCGTGGGTGAAGCTCGAGCTCGAGGACCTCAGCTTCCGCTACATTCATCCGCGCGAGTATCAAGAGCTCGTCGACGCCCTCGGCAAAACCGAGAAAGACCGCAAGAAGTTCATCGATGAGGTCGTCGACGTCCTCACGACCGCGATGAAGAAGCAGGGCATGAAGGACTTCGAGGTGTCGGGCCGTCCCAAGCACCTGTGGAGCGTCCACAAAAAGATGGTCAAAAAAGGCGTCGAACTGGAGGAAATCAACGATCTGATCGCCTTCCGCGTCGTCGTTGGCACCGTGGCCCACTGCTATGAAACCCTGGGTCACATTCACGGACAGTGGCGACCTGTTCCCGGGCGCTTCAAGGACTACATCTCGCTGCCCAAGCCCAACGGCTACAAGTCGCTGCACACGACGGTGGTGGGGCCCAAGGCCGAGCGCATCGAGATCCAGATCCGCACCCCCGAGATGCACGCCGTCGCCGAAGAAGGCATCGCGGCCCATTGGAAATACAAAGAACGGGGCTCCGCCGACACCAAGCAGAACCAAAGCGAGGAAGGCTTCCGCTGGCTGCGGCAGCTCATGGATTGGCAACGTGACCTGAAGGATCCCAACGAGTTCCTCGACTCCGTGAAGTTCGAGCTGTTCTCCGACGAGGTCTACGTCTTCACGCCCAACGGCGACGTGCTGGAATTGCCCCGTGGCGCCTGCCCGGTCGACTTCGCCTTCGCCGTCCACTCCAACGTCGGCATGCATTGCGCCGGCGCCAAGGTGAACGGACGGATTGTTCCGCTGCGCTACGAGCTGCGCAACGGTGACACCTGTGAGGTCATCACCAACAAGGCCCAGCGTCCCAACAAAGACTGGCTGGAGTTCGTCAAGACGTCGCGAGCCCGCACCAAGATTCGCTCTGAAGCCCGCCTGCTGGAGCGTGAGCGCGCCGTCATCATCGGGCGCGAGTTGCTGGAGCGGGAGTTCAAACGCTTCGGCGAGGGCATCCAGAAATACATCAAGTCCAACGCCATCGTCGACGCCTTCTCGGGCGACAAATACAAAGACGTCGACGACGTCATGGTCGCCATCGGCTACGGCAAGCTGGCGCCGCTGGTGGTGGTCGAAAAAGTCCTGCCCCAGGAGCTACGCGAAAAGCCCCAGGAGCAGGCGAAGAAATCGCGGCTCGGCGAGCTCATTGAGCGCGTGGCCCGTCGCAGCAGCGGCGGCGTACGACTTGAGGGCATCGAGGACATGCTCGTGCATTACGCTCGCTGCTGTTCGCCGGTGAAGGGGGACCCCATCTTGGGCTTCGTCTCCCGCGGCCGCGGCCTGATTGTGCATCGGCGCGATTGCCAGAAGATCTTCGAACTCGACCCGGAGCGGCGCATCAGCGTGTCGTGGGATGCGTCGACGTCGTTTTCGCGCACCATCCATCTGCGGGTGCTGACCGACGACCGCGAGGGCATGCTCGCCGACCTGTCGGGGGTGTTTTCGAAGAACAACATCAACATCAGCGAGGCCAACTGCAAGGTGAAGGGCGGCCAGGCCGTCAACACCTTCAAATGCGGCATCACCGACATCGATCAGCTGCGCAAGGTCGTGAAGGCCCTCGAAAACGTCAAAGGCGTTCACGCTGTCGAACGGGCCCGGGCCCTCGACGTCTGAACCGCTCCCTCCGCCTCGACAGGCCGCGCCACGAGTGGCCTGCGCAGCCAGGATGGGACAGAGAGGTGCGGCCCGCCGTTGTCGGCGCTATGGTTTGTCGGCCATGACGACGCCCCGTGAAGAAAAAACCCGCGTCAGCGAAATCTCCCGCATTGCCGACAAGCGCCTGGCTGGGGGTATCCCTTGCTTTGTGCAGATTTACGGCAAGGACATCGGGAGGAAGTACCCCCTCGACAAGGTGCAAACCACCATCGGACGGGGACCTGACAATCACATTGTCTGCGACATGGACAACGTCTCGCGCAACCATTGCAAGATCTTTGCAGGGGCGGGTGGCTCCTGGATCGAGGACATGGGTTCCACCAACGGCACCTTCGTCAACGACGCCGAGCTTGCCAACCGGCGTCGGCTGATGAACGGTGATTTCATCAAGGTCGGCGGCGTCATCTTCAAGTACATCGATGGCGACAACATCGAACAACTGTACTATGAAGAGATTTACCGTATGGCCATCATTGATGGTCTCACGCAGGTCTTCAACAAGCGCTACTTCCTCGAGTTCATCGATCGTGAGGTCGCTCGCTGTGCCCGCTACAACCGGCCGTTGACGTTGATCATGTTCGACATCGATCACTTCAAGAAAATCAATGACGAGCACGGGCACCTGGCCGGCGACTATGCGTTGAAGCGCCTGGCCAACCTGATCCACGCCAAAAACATCCGCAAGGAAGAGTGTTTTGCGCGCTATGGCGGTGAAGAATTTGCCATCGTCCTGCCCGATACGCCCAAAAACAATGGCGCCATCCTCGCGGAAAAAATCCGGGAGATGATCGAACAGACGAAATTCGAATTCGAAACCAACACCATCCCCCTGACCATTTCGATGGGCGTCACCGAGCTGCAAAAGGGCGACACCGTCGACACCTTCATTCATCGCGCCGATGGCAAGCTGTATGAAGGCAAGCAGGGCGGTCGCAATCGCGTCGTTGCCTGACGACGTTGCGGGTGGGATGGCCCCTGCATGGCCACTCGCAGCAGCAGCACCAAGAAGAAGAAACGCCCGCCACCGCCGTCGTTGCGGACCCTGTCCAAGGCCGAGGCGCGCAAGCAGCCCAAGCCCGTGGCGGAGAAAAAGGTCCGCACGCCGGCCTTCCTCTACGTCGGCAGCCCTGAACAGGAAGCCCTGCTCGTCGAGGAGCTTGGGCCTTCGGCCAGAGCAGTCGGCGCGGGTATTGTCGGCGCCGAAGTCCGACGGGATCCCGCCTTTGCCCGCCAACTGCTGCCGGCGCCCCGGCCCATCAGCGCCCTGACCCGTGAAGCGCTCGCGACGGCCCTGATCGCCCTGATCGACGACGCTGGTGTCTCGCCCCGCGCGGTCCACGTCTTCACCCCCGAGATGGCTCGCCAGGGCAGCGCGCGGAAAAGCGCCCATCCGCTGGCGCACGACGCCACCGCGCTGCAAGAGGTCTTGCAGCTCAAGGTCGACGGACGACGGGAGAAGGGCAAGCTCGGCCCCGCCACGCCCCACCTGCTGCAGCTGTTGTTGCTCGGCCCCACCGAGGGCCTGGTGTCCATCACCGACGTCACCGACGGCCCTTTTGGCAAAGTCACCGTCGGCGATGCCCTGGCCTCGTGGCCGGTGCCCTTCAGCGGCGGCCGCGCCGTCAAGGAGACCAGTCGGGACGCGCCGTCATCGGCCCACCGCAAGCTCGACGAGGCCATGGCCTGGCTGGGCACCAAGGTCACCAAGCACGACGTCGTCCTCGACCTGGGCGCTGCCCCCGGCGGCTGGACCCGCGTCATGCGCGACGCCGGCGCTCGCGTCATCGCCGTCGACCGCGCCGCCCTCGACAGCGCCCTCGCCAAAGATCCGCTGGTCACCCACCTCAAGAACGACGCCCTGAGCATCGACATGGCTGCCCAGGGCGCCTCCATCGTGCTGTGCGACGTGATCTGGACCCCCGACAACGCCGTCGTCGTCGCCGAGCGGGTGTTGAAGACAACGTCGGTGCGGGCGGCCGTCATCACGTTGAAGCTGAAGGACCCGATCGACTGGGGCACGCTGCAGAAAGCGCAGCACCTCGTGCGAGACCTGCCCGGCAACTGGACCGGCCGACTCAAACACCTGATGGCCAACAAGCTTGAAGTCACGCTGCTGCTGCGCCGCAGCTGAAGTCTGGCCCGCTCGCCCACCGCGTCGAGCGGGGGAGGCGGCTCGGGGGGCGTGGAACAACACGCCAAGGGACTGATTTCAAAAGGTATCCGCCATTGGATGCCCGGAGTCGGCGTGGAACAGTGCTGGGCAGCGCGCTGGTGTCGCACTACCATTCGGGCATGCACGGCACAGGCGAACCTCTCGGCCGCTTCACGACGGACCTCCCCGACGGGACCCGCGATCAGGCCGCCGCCGTCGCTGACGCCCTGCACGGGGCTAGGCGCATCCTGGTGTGTGGCAATACCGGCGCCGATGGCGACGTTGCCGGCTCCACCCTGGCCCTGGCCCGGGCGCTGGGAAGGCTTGGTCGTGACGTCGTTGTCTACAACGACGAGGCCTACCCGGCCGCCTTCGCCTGGCTCCCCGGCGGCGCCGGCGTCGTCACCAGC
>CAJBHN010000341.1 GCA_903952805.1 uncultured Myxococcales bacterium
CCACCGTGCACGAATCGCCCTTGCCGATGCCGTTGTCGACGGCGCCGTCGCAGTTGTCGTCGACGACGTTGCAGGTCTCGGCCGAAGGCGCGCCTGCTGACACGCTGCACACGACGGTGCCGTTGACACCGCAGACGAGCTGGCCGCTGCTCTGACACGCGCCGACGCCGACCGTGCATGAGTTGCCAAGGCCAAGGCCCTCGTCGGTCTGGCCGTCGCAGTCGTCGTCGAGGCTGTTGCAGACCTCGGTGCTCGGCGCTGCCGCGGTCGCATTGCAGCTCGCGCTGCCACCGCCGTTGCACTGCACGGTGCCGGTGCGACGGCACTGACCGAGGCCCGCCGTGCAGCTGGTGCCGACGCCGTAGCCTTCGTCGGTGCCGCCGTCGCAGTCGTCGTCCTGGCCGTTGCAGCTCTCGCCCGTCGGCCCGACCTCGCCGTCGCAGATGTACGGCTGGCACTGGTAGCGGGCGCCCGTGTTGTCGGAGTTGCAGGCGCCATCGTACAGCCAGAAGAAGTGGCCGTCGTACGAGCAGCGCAGCGTGCCGGTCTGGCAGCGACCGGTGTTGGTGCCGCAACCGACGCTCGGACAGCCGCCCGGCGCGTACAAGCCATCGAAGGCCCAGTCGAGGTTCCACCACGTGAAGTGCGGCACCGAGCCCTGCCAGCGCAGGTCGCCGCCGACGTCGACGATCTGGCCCTGTCCTTCTTCGTTCCACACGCCGCGCTCGTCGTCCCACCACCACGTGGGGATCGTCTGGACGACGGGGTCGCCACCAAAGCGGGGATCGCGCATCGTCGCGAATGATTCGGCGTACTGGCCAAGCGGCATGTCGAGGATGGCCTGCTGGCCGGCGCCGAGATCCACCGGCTCGCCGTCGATGAACATCTCGACATTGAGCATGCCGAAAGTCACCAGGAGCGAACCCTCGTTGCCGCCGGCGATACGGTACAGCGGCGGCGCCACCTCGAGTTCGATGGCGTTCGTGCCGTCGACGTAGGCCACGCGGACCTCGAGCGTACCCACCGCCGGTTCACCGGTCTCCTTGCTGACGTAGCCGCCGGCGGGCAGTCGCACCGACACCTCGTCGACTTCGACGGTGCCGCCGTCAGCCGACGGGAACGTTCGTACCAGCACCGGCTTCACACGCAGCGGAAGGAACGTCGCCGCATCGGCGTTGGCGTGCGTCAACAGCTGCCGCACCGGCGTGTAGTCGGGGTGCGTGACCTCGACGCGCACGACCCCGTAGTCAACGTCGGTGCGGAAGCTGCCGCCCTCGTCGGTGCTGCCCGCGATGCGCACGCCCTGCTCGTCGTGGATGACGACCGAGGCGCCATCGATGACCGCCCCGTCGGTGTCGAGGAGCAGCAGCGACAGGGGCCCGACGCCGTCGGGAATCATCACGACCGGCGGGTTGGGCACCGGAGCCTCGCCCTCGCCCTCGCCCTCGCCCTCGCCGACTTCTCCCTCTCCCTCTCCGGCTTCGCCTTCGCCTTCGCCTTCCCCTTCCCCTTCCCCCGCTTCGCCTTCCCCTTCGCCTTCGGCGGCTTCGCCTTCGCCGCCACCGTCCCCGCCGGGCGGCTGGTCCGTGCCGTCGCTGCTGGAGGGCGGCGCACATGCACCGGCAAAGAAAAGAAGTGCGGTGATGGGGAGATGACGGTGCATCGTAAGGCTCCTGTCAGAGGGTTCGGACTCTGAAGTGGCTGCTGAGCAGGGCCCAGCAGCCGAAATGCTACGCGAGAACGCCAAAACAGTGGACCCGGAGAGGATGGATCTTTGGCGATGAGACACTGCGTCTTGTTCGGGGGGAAAAAAATCTGCATCACGGGAGCCAGAACGACGCCTTCGTCAACGGCGAGCGAGTTCGCGATCAACGCGTGGTCTGGCGCGTCGACACCAACGAGTATTCGGAGCAGCTCATGTGGCGCTTCGTCGACCCCGATGACTGCCACAAACGTTCAGGTGGGCATGGGTGGGAACGTGGCCCGATTCACCCTGTCCGCGCCCTGCTGCTCGCGCGGGATGTCGGCATGGGCGTCACACGAAGCTGCCCGCGTCGCATCCATCATGCGCAGCCTGCTAAGGTCACAGCCCGTGAGCGACCAACCTCCTCCCCAGCGTTCGTCGAAGGCCGGCTTTGCGATCGTCCGCGCCGGCACGGGCGTGCCGCCTTCGTCGCCGTCGCCGTCGCCGTCGCCGTCGCCGTCGCCGTCGCCGTCGTTGCCGCGGACGACGACCGATGTCGGCACGCCGCCACCGCTGCGCAGCGGTCCCGGCACCGCGCCGCTTGCGCCCCCCGTCGCCTACGACGGATTGCTGATCCCCGTCGCCGCCGCACCCGCACGGCCGACGTCGCCGCCGGTGCCGGTGCCGGTCGCGCCGGCGCCGTCGGCGATGACGCCCGAGATGAGCGCGGCGCTGGCGGCGCTGAAGCGCACCCCCACGAGCCCGTCGCGCTCCGATCCGACGTCGTTGCCGCGGACGACGACGTCGTCGTCGCGTCCCGGGCTGCCGGCGTGGGCGACGGGCGCCGGCGGCGAGGCAGACGCGAGGGCGGCGCTCGAGACGCCACCGGCCAAGAAGCCGATCGATCGGAGTCGGGTGCTGCGTCGCGCGGCCGCGGCCGTCGGCATCGTTGTCGTCGTCGGCGGCGGTTGGGCGTTGTCGGGCGTCGTCACCGGCGGTGGCGGTGCTGGGGGCGAGGTGAGCGCGGGCGGCGCGCTCGCCGACGCCGTCACATGCAAGCAGACCCTCTTGCGCGGCCGCGACCTGATCTGTGTCGCGCCGCCGTCGAGTCTCACCGAGCTCACCCCCGCCGAGCGCGACGCGCGGCTCTCGCGCGCCAAGGCGCTCGGCATCTTCGCGGGGATGAACCGGATCATCTTTGAAGACAACGGTCGCACGTGGCGGACGCTGGTCCTGACGACGCCGGGCACAGCGCCCGGTGCGCCATCGACGACGGTGCCGACGACGGAGCCGACGACGGTGCCGACGACGGTGTCGACAACGACAACGGTGCCGACAACGGTGCCGACGCCGAGCAAGGCGGCGCCGTCGACCGGCGCGCTTGACGCCACGCCGCCGTAGTGACGTGGGTCGATCTCGCATGGTCGTGTCGTCGCGTCGTCGAGTCGCCCGCGACGGCACCTGGTTGAAGTCGGTTCCGACGGGCCAAGTCCATCCGAACCGCTCATCGGACCCAGATTCAATCGCGTCGCCAGCGTTCGACCGCTTGCACGAAGAAGTTCGGGGTGCCGGGTGGCTGGCGCGCGGGGCTCGCGAGGTTCGTGTCGAAGCTCCACAGACGATCCGGCGGCCGGTACGAAAACAAGTGGTAGCGCTGTCGCTGGTAGACGCTGCGGTAGCCAATCACGAGGGAGCCGATGATTCGGTTCGGCACGCCGTTCCAGCACTCGACGAAGCGCGGAAAGTTGTTGATGCCGCCTCCCCACGTCGTCGCGGTGTCGACGTGGCCGGCGACGATGGCGGCGACGATCGTCGTCGGACCGGCGTCGGGGACCGGGCACGCCGTGACCTGGCGGGGCGGCGTGCCCCACGTGCGGTCGACCCCCAACGCGTTCGTCGTGCGGTCGGTCCAGTTCGTCGACAGAATCGTCATCGCGTCGCCGGCCAGCATCAGCGGCACCCATTTTCCCGAAGGAGAATCGATGCGCGCCGTGTCGGGTACGCCGCCGGGGGTGAGCGAGTTGGTGTTCACGTTGCCGAGGGTGTAGAGGGGGCCGTTGGTCGCAATCGTCAGCCCGCGCGGAAACACGTCCGGATCGATCTTCTCCGCGTTGATCACGCGGACGGCGTTGACCCGCGGCAGATTGCTGTTGTCGCAGGCGACCTGCTGGATCGCACCGCCGAGCGGCACACCGCCGGCGCTCCCCCGGCACAGCGGCAGCGGCGGGAGGGCGTACATCCCCGTTGCAGCCCCCGTTGCAGCCGACGGATCCAACAACGTCCGCGATGGCGCGGTGGCCGCGAACGTGGTCGACGACGTGCTCGATGTGAAGCCGAGATCGTGTCCGGGCCACGAATTGCCGATCCACACGATGCCGTTGAAACGCACGCCGCCTTCGAAAAACGACCCGAGCTCTTTGGGTGTCGGCGAATTCATGGCCTCGGCGAAGGCGTCGACGTCGAAGTTGAGGGGAAGGATGCGCGCCTTGTCTTCGCCCAGCTGCAGCGCCACCCGTCGGTCGATGAATCCCGAACGCGTGCCGTCGACGAGCGCGGTGTCGCTTGTCGCCTTGCTCACTTCCTTCGCCGACGTCGCCACCCCCGGCAGCCATTTGTTCGCGCTCGCGCGAAAGAGGGTCCCGTAGGACACCACCGAGGGCACCGTCACATTGTCCTTGTTCTGCACGCTCTCGCCGTTACGCTCGTAGTACGAGAAGCGTCCCGGCCCCACCGGCGGCGCGCCGACGGTGGCCGGCGTGCCCAGCGCGATCTCTTCGGCGAGGCGCGGAACCGAGCCCGTGTGGTCTGACCACATCACCGTGCCGTCGCGGCGGTACCAGACGCCGTTGATGATGCGGATGTCGGCCTTGTTGAACAGCCGCTCGCCGGCGCTCGCGGCTGTGTCGCCCACCTGCGGTGGGTCGACCATCACGCGCAGCGTGTCGAGGTTCGTCATCGCCTCGCCGTCCTGGTTGTTGCCTGGCTGGGCCTTGGTCGCTGTCGACACCGGCAGCCGCAGCGTCGGCACGTCGTGCGCGGAGTCCTGCACGTTGCCGCCCCACTTCGCCAGCGCGTCCTCCCTCCACGTCGGCGACGTGTGGTCGTTGGTGCTCGACAAGAGCTTCGGGGTGCGGGACTTCTTGTCGAAGGCGAAGAACGCGTCGGTGCTGATGCTCCCCGTCGGCACCAGCGCCTTCGACCCGCCGAAACAGCCCGACGTGATGTTGCCGCTCGACGTCAAGCGCTCGATGGTCAGGCCGCGACCGCGGCCGCCGGCGCAGAAGTCGCCGTTGATGTGCGTGCGTCCGGTCAACCCCATCGGCGGCGGATTGAAGAGGTCGATCGGCACGCCCGAGAACACCGCAAATTGGAACAGCCCGATCTGGCCGTTTACCATGCTCTGGGTGACGCGGCAGGCTCGGCCCGACTCACTCGTCATCGCGACGGTGATCGCCAGGTCGGTACGCTGCGACGTCTGCCCCGCGAAAGGTCCGTTGGGAATCTCGCGCAACACGTTGACCTCGCCGGTCGAGACCTCGACGGCGTCGAGCGTGAAGCCAGGCATCCACGCTGCCGCCGTGGGACATGACGGCCCCGTCTCGGTGCCGCAGATGGCCTTGCGCAGATCCGCCGTGACCGGCGTCGGCGTCGACTTGAAGTAGTCGCCGGCCGAGATCGCCAGAGCGCGGGCGACGCCGTCGCAAGCGTAGAGGGTGCGACGTCGTCCAGCGAGCGAGCCCGAGGTCTTCGCCCCATCGGCGACCACCGTGGTGAGGCTCACCAGCCCAAGGCCCAACGTCGTGAGCACGAGCATCACGAGCGGCAGCGAATAGCCACGACGTCGCATCGAGGACCTCAGGGGACCGAGATATTCAGGTTGCGCAACGCGATCTTTGTCGTCGCCGTCGCGTAGTAGATGCCCGGTGTCGCGACCGTGGGGCCGTCGAAGACCTGCGCCGGAGTGCCCGTCAGCACGACGCGCTCACCGACGATGATACCGGTGCCCACCATGCG
>CAJBHN010000342.1 GCA_903952805.1 uncultured Myxococcales bacterium
AGCCCGCGCAAGAGGTCCACCTCCAAGGGGCGACAGCGGGCGAAAAGCGTGGGCTCGCGAGCGAAGGCGCCGGCGGGCCGGCCTCGAGCGGGGACCCGGTGAAGACAACGCCGTTGGTACCCGCGGCGTTCGATCGCAGCGTGGGCCCAACCATGGGCCCGGCGGGGACGTCGGCAGCGCCGATGTCCTCGACGGCTCCGACGGCGTCGCCACCGCCTTTGCCTCCGTCCGGATGATGGTCCGCGTCGCTCGGCCGGTGCCGGGCTCACCATCTGTCGGCATATTCGCCACCTCCGTTTCGGAATCCGTCCCCACAACACCGCATCACCCCCGGAGTCCCCGTGTTTTGTGTCTCCCAGCCCACCAGACCCTTCACCATTGTCCTCGCGCTGCTGGCCGCCATGACGTCGGCGGCCTGTGACACCTGCGGAGGGGTAGCGCCGCCCCCGCCTGGTCCGGTCATCACCGACGCCACCGTGCGTTCCTGCGACATCGTGCTGCGGATGGATGGTGACGAGGTCCCCGCGGTCGAATTCGCCGACAGCGTCCGCGGTCAATCGATTCCGCAGGCGCCCCAGGTGGCGATTTCCTTCGCCGCCCGCGCCGACGCGTCCCTGCAGGGCAGCGCACCGTTTGTGCTGCGCTTCAAGGGCAGCCCGGTGCCCGCCTCCATCGTCAAGGAGACCTGCTTCGACGCCACCGGCAAGGCTGTCGAGGGGACGCCGGTGACGCTGCCGTAGATCTGACCCCACGGGCACGGCCTGCTGTGCATCACATCGGGCCACCCCAGAAGTGTTTTGTCTTCCCCAAACCGTCAGTCTACGGTGTCGCCGACCCTTGATTTTTACCGTCGGAGCCCCATGACTTCCTCCCGCTCGATCCGGTTCTTCACGGCGTTGCTGACCCTGGTGTCGACTGCATCGCTGGCGCAGACGGGGGTTGGCGACGATCGGGTCAGCCTGCCCGACGGTCCGGGTTCCCGCGACGGCCTCGGCGACAACGCCAGCGTCAACCCGAATATGGGGCAGATGAGCACGTCGGTGGACATCGAGGTCCCCGGCGGCTTCGCCGGCATCACGCCGTCGGTGGGCCTGTCGTACAGCTCGGGGGCCGGCAACTCCGTCGTCGGCCTCGGCTGGTCGATGAGCATGCCATTCATTGAGCGCATGACGTCGCGGGGCTACCCCGACTACGACGCCGACGACCGCTTCGTCGTCAACGGCAGCGACCAACTCGTGCGCGTCTCGGCGCCCGGTGCCGAACCCGCCGTCTACCGGGCCCGCTTCGAGGGCGGCTTCGTCCGCTATTCGTGGTTCGACCGCGGCGCCGGCGACGAAGGCTATTGGACGGCGGAATACCCCGATGGCCTGGTGGCGACGTTTGGGGCGAGCGCCGATGGCAGGCTGGTGCTTGAGGCCCGGGTCGGTACGCCGTCGTCGTCGCCAGGGCAGCGCCGGGGCGTATTTCGCTATTTGCTGACGTCGATGGTGGACCGATTTGGTCACGAAACCATCTACGATTACC
>CAJBHN010000343.1 GCA_903952805.1 uncultured Myxococcales bacterium
GCTTGAGTATCGAGGGGCCATGCTTGGACCGGCCCGCGTCCTCGTCGTGGACGACTCCCCGACCATCCGCCGGGTGGTTGGTGCGGTTTTACAGCGCGCCGGACATGACGTCGTCACCGCCGACGACGGTGACAGTGGTCTCCTCGAGTTCAGGACGTTTCTCCCCGATCTTGTCCTCCTGGATGTGACGATGCCCGGTCTTGATGGGCAGTCGGTGTTGCATCGAGCCTTTAGCGAGCTTGGCGATACCGTGCCGCCGACAATCCTGATGTGCACCCGTGACGACGAAATGGCTGCTGTCGACGACGTGCTGCGTCAACTCGGGGTGGTCGACGTCATCACGAAGCCGTTTTCCCCCGAAGCGCTGCTGGCGGTGGTGAACCATACGCTGGAGAAGCACGGTCGGCGTCAGCGCCCCGCCGATGCCACGCGCATCGTCATGGCGCTGGCCTCCATCGCCGTCGCCGACGGAGGTGCGCAGGCCAGCGACTTCGCCGACGATGAACTCACCACACCGGGACCACCAACCCAACTCTGGGCGGCGACAACGTCAACCACCGTGGCCGGTTCGCCTGTCGGGTCCTCGCAGGCTCGCAGCGAGTTGCCGCGGGCGCCGTCCCCATTGTTGTCGTTGACCGATGGGTTCGCTCTCGTGGGTGACTTGGCCGTCGTGGCCCTCCCCGAGGTCTTTCAGATTCTCAAGTTCCAGTCCCACACCGGACTCCTCGTGGTCCAGGCGAGTGGACTGCATTTTGACGTGGGCATCGACGCAGGAGCCGTGGTCTCGGTCGTGGCGACCGAGCTCGATGGCGGACCCTCCCGACGCGGCGAACTCAAATTGGGGCGCTACTTCGTCGCCATCGGCGCCATCCACGCTGACGACCTTGAAGATGTCATCGCCGACCTCGGCCAGCCCGACCAGAGCGACCGGCTGCCCCTCGGCGAGCGCCTGGTGGCTCGAGGGATCATCAACCGGGATCATCTTTGCCGTGCCGTCGCCGAGCAGGCCCAGGATCTCGTGGTCGAATTGCTGCGGGCCCGCCGCGGCTTGTTTGGCCTCAAAGACGGCGCCATCCACCTGCCCGTCCACGCCATCCGACCTGGTTGGTCGGTCGACGGACTGCTCTTTGAGGCCCTGCGCCGCATCGATGAATGGGCCGTCATGGAGAGCAAGGTGCCATCATTTGAGGCCTGCTTCGCCATTCGTGGCGCCGCCGATGAGGGTGGCCTCTCGCCGGAGGAAGGAGCGCTCATGCGCGGCCTGGGTGAGGGGCCCCTGCGCGTGCGCGACATTGTTGCACGCTCGTCGTTGCGTCCATTTGACGTCTGCCGTGTGCTCTATCGGCTGGCGGTCCTCAAGCGTATCCAGCGCATCGACGACGGCGACCCAGACCACCTTGTAAGCGACGACCGCCCATCTGGGGCCCCTGCCCTGTCCTCACTCTTTCTGCCCCGGGGCACGTCGTGAACGACACCAACACGATCCATCCTGGGCCCGTCGCTGCTGATGGTGCCGGCAGGTCCAACCTCGAAAACGACGCCAGCAACGACGAAGACACCGGCACAGCAAACGGCACCGGGAACGGCGCCGGAAACAACGCCGGAAACAACGCAGGAGACAACGCAGGAGACAACGTCGAGGCCACCATGTCGGGGGGCACTCATTTGTTTCCCCGTGAGCGCCGCGCCACCGGCGTGGCCCTGGGTCGAGGCTTGGCGGTTGCGATCGTGGCTGGCGCTCTGCTCCCCTCGGGAGCGCTTGCTTGGTCGCTGTGGTCGCCGCATGCGCCAACTGCTGCTTTGCCCGGGACACAGGCGCTCATGGCCAATCGTGTTGAAGTTCACCTGCAAGACCTCAAAGACGGCGTTGGCCTCATGGCGGCGCAAGCAGCCTCAGTCGCCGCTGCGCTTGACGAAGCCCGCGCCCGTGGTGCCGAGGCCGATCGCCATGACCGACTGCGCTTTCTCCAACGCCAGGTCGCCAAGGCTCGCGACGCACGACGCGCCGCAGGGCAAACGGGAGCGGCTCTCAAAGGCCCCTTCGCCGTCGAAGAACTCGGCGACCTCGGCGCCATCGGCCTCTCCGAAACACGCTGGCTGCTCAGCCGCGATGGAAGCGTGCACGCACCTGTGAGCATCGCGGCTCGCGCCACATTGGCCACCCCCGGCAATGACGAGGATGCTGCAACCGTTGCCGACGTCATCGACGGCACCCGGGTCAATCTGGTGCGACGGTGCGTGGCATTTGAGCCGTATTGCCTCGTCGATGTGGCCCCCATCGAACCCGTCAGCCCAGCGGTCATCGACACGGCCCCGATGCTGGCGCACATCGCGGCCCTTGAGGTCGCGTTCGGGCCGTCTCGCTCAGCCACCCCACCATCGACGGCCGCGGCGTCGACCTCGACCCCATCAGCAACGTCAACGATGCTGTTGGTGCTGATGGCATTGACTGGCTTGGCCGTCAGCGTTGCCACAGCGAGTCGCCTGGTACGGCTGTCGTCGGACCTGACCCAAAGCACGTGGCGATTGCGGTCGGCATGGACAGGTCGAGCGACTGCCCGACGCATCGGACTCGCTGCTGAACTGAACGCCCTTGAACTCGCCATTGACGAGGTTGTCGCCTCCGTCGAGGCCCAGGCCGCTCGCGAGGATGAACGTCATCATCAGCGCGCCCGTCTGGATACCGCTGTCATGGTGCTGAAGGCTGCTCGCGAACGTGGCGGCGTCCCGCGGCTGCACGATCACGACGGTGATGACCCGATGACGGCCCGCGTGGTGCTTGCGACCAATGAGTTGATGGACGCCCTCGATGGCCGAGCGATGCGGTTCAAGCTCGGCGTCGATGAGCTCGACGGCACGACCCGAATGCTGGCACCCCTCGCTCAACGGCTGTTGCAGGTGGCACGCCTGCCAGGCTTGACTTCGACCGCTGTCGATGAGCTGACGTCGCTGGGAAACGCCGTCAGCCAGCGCGCACGCCGGGCGAACGCTTTGCCTGCGTTGCTCGACGGGCTGGAGCGGCTGCAACCTGGCGGACGCGATGCCATCTCGAACGCGGCGGCCTTGCGCTCGCTTCCTCTCGCCGACACCATCCGGTTGGCCGTTGGCAATGGCGGGGCTGACGCAACCGCCAACGCCATTGCTGCGGATTCCGAACAGGACAATCTGCAATTGGCGTAGAAGCAACCGACGCGACCTGAGCCCAGGTCGACACATCTTGGACATGTGCCTTGCTTGGCGCTGACGACATTACAGCGAGCGATACTGAATCACCTGCCCCCGCCGACCGTCCATTGGAAGTGACCATGCTGCTGACCACCTCCGCCTTCTTTGCCATCGTCCAGATGATGGGCCCGCTCGCGTCGGGCCACGCCGAGCCAACGGCGACACCTCCCATCATGGTCGCTCAGGCCACGACCAAGGTCACGACGCAACCGCTGGCCGCCTCGACCGACGCGAAGCTCATCGGCGTGGTTGACGCCATTCAAAAGACCTACGAGGGGACACGGAATTTCACGGCCGCGTTTACGCAGAAGTTCACGTACACGATGCTGCGTCGCACCCAGGAGTCCACCGGACGGGTGACATTCGAGAAGCCGGGGCGCATGCGCTGGGACTACA
>CAJBHN010000344.1 GCA_903952805.1 uncultured Myxococcales bacterium
CACCAGACTCTGGGCGGCGAAGAACACGACGCCCATGGTGCCGACGGTGGCGGCGATGGCGACGTAGACGGCGGCCAGCGTCAGCGCGTAGCGAACCTGGCGGTTCTTCCATGACCACCACGGCAACCTCGCCTGACGACGACGCTTGTCCTCCAGCCGCCACGCCGACCGCAGTCCGCCGATCAAGGTGCGTGGCAGATAGCCGTAGAGGCCTTCGCCAAGACGAGACGACGCGGGATCCACCGGGGTCGACACATGCTTGTGATGACCAAGCACATGCTCGACGCAAAAATGCGTGTAGGTCGCCATCGTCATCAACAGCTCGGCCAACGCCCTCTCGACCTTGCCCCGCCGGTGCATGAACTCATGGGCCACGTTGATGCCCGCGCCGGTCACGAGGCCCACCGAGACTGTGGCCCAGGCGAAGTCCCACCATGGCAAAGTTCCCGCAGCCGCGCCGCCGCCGATGCTGACGACGCCGGCGACGACGGCAACAGCCTGCAGGGGCACCCACAACCACAACCACACGTCGTAGCGCCAATCCCGCGCCGACGTCGCCGCCGATTCGGGCTCGACCATCTGCAGGTGGCGGCCCAGCACAACGTCGAGCAGGGGGATCACCCCGAAGATGATGGCCGGCAGCGCGTAGATGATCGGACCCGACGGCGAATATGCCAACGCGATGCCGACGACCGGGACGACCAGGCCAATGACGAAGGGCAGCGAGCGCAGCAGGCGAGGCAATGCCTGAACGGTCGACGACACCAAAGATGACGATTCGGTGACAGTGAGGCTGGTCATGGTGGTCCTCAGTGCTGAGTGGGGGGCTGGGTGAGGGGCTGGGTGAGGGGCTCATGCGGCAGGTGGGCGAAGAGGGCCCGCTCGGCAAGATCGCGAGGGGAACCCCGCCCCCACAGCGGCGTGGCGGCATCGCCAGCGGCGGCGCGAGCGAGCACATCGACGACGATGGCCATCACGCTGGCGCGCAGGTCGATCGCGTCGCCGACGCCGGCGCGGCGGGCCAGCACGCACACGGCATCGATGGTGGGGACGGCCTGGCTGATGACGAGGGCGCGGGTGGCGGGGTTGTCGTCGGCGACGATGGCGCGCAGCAACAGGCGGGCGGTCGCTGGCTCCTGCACGGCAAAGGCGGCGAAGCCCTCGACCAGTGCGAGAAATTGGGCGCGAGCCACGATGGCTTCTTCGAGGTCGTGCTCGCCGCTGGCCCCGGCGTCGGCGGTCGCCCCGGTGATCAGGGCACCGATCGCTGCAAAGACCCGGGCGAGAGCGGCCTCGTAGAGCCGTTCCTTGCTGGCAAAATGATAGAGCAGCGACGGGCGGGTGATGCCGGCAGCAGCAGCGATGTCGGCCAGGGTGGCGCCGTCGAAGCCCAGCGACGAGAACGCTTTGATCGCGGCGTCGACCACGCGGGTGGCGGTGGCGGTGGCGGTCGGGTCGAGCTTGGGGCGTCCCATATCGTCATATTCTACTGATGCGTAGATTTTGTCAAGCCTGCGAGCCTGTTGGCGGAGGCGGCGCTGGCGCCTACATGTTGTCGGTGGCCCCTGTTCGACGCCTGTTGGTCTGGATGCTGTCGACGCTGGTGCGCGGCTATCAGCTCGTCATTCGACCCTGGCTGCCCCCTCTGTGCCGCTACCAGCCCACGTGCTCGGCCTTCGCGCTCGAAGCCCTGCAGCTGCATGGCCCCGTCAAGGGCTCGATCCTGGCCGGCGCCCGCATCTGCCGCTGCCACCCCCTGCACGCCGGCGGTTACGACCCCGTCCCCCTGCCCGGCCCGAAGTCCCCCGACACAGCCGCCGTCGAACCGCGCTTGCCCGCGGCGGGCCCCTGAACTCGCGACAACACCGCTGATCCGATGTCCACCGGCTCACCGTCGACTATGACGCAGCACGAGGTCATCTCCATGGGCAGCCATCGTTCATCGCTTCTGGTCGGATGTATCTGGGTCCTTGGACTGGGCGGCGCCACCGGGGCCCGGGCCAACGTGCCGCTGCAGACCGGGCTGGGAGGTCCCCGCGGCTTCGGCACCGACTGCCTGTCCCCCAATGACGACGGCTCGTCGTCGTCCATCGACCTCACCCCCGCCTTCCCGTCAGGATTGCGCTTCTTCAGCGACACCCACACCTCGGCCTTCGTCAACACCAACGGCAACATCACCTTCAGCGGCGCCGAACCGGTGTTCACGCCCGAGGCCTTTCCGGTCGCCTCCCGCCCGATGATCGCCGCCTATTGGGCCGACGTCGACCTGCGCCCCCTCGTCGACGGCGACTGCCGCGGCTTCCCCGAAGCCACCTCCTCGCCTGGCAACGGCGCCTGCCAGAACCCCACCACCAACGGCACCTGGTGGGACCTCGAGCCCGGCCGCCTGACCATCACCTGGGATCGCGTCGGCTACTACAGCTGCCAACTCGAGCGGGTGATGGACTTTCAGATGGTGCTGACCGCGGCCCCCGCAGGCTGCGGCATCACCCCCGGTGACTTCGACGTCGAGTTTCGCTTCAACCAATGCGGCTGGACCACCGGCGACGCCAGCGGCGGCCTCGGCGGCCTCGGCGGCATCCCGGCCCAGGTCGGCTTCGACGCCGGCGACGAACTCAATTTCGTGCAGATCCCCGGCTCGATGACGTCGACCATCAACGACATCGTCTGCACCGACTCCAACATTGGCGAGCCGGGCCGCTGGCTGTTTCAGATTCGCGGCGGCGCCGTGTTGTGCCCCGAAGCCGGCGGCGTCTGCGACACCGGCCTGCAGGGCGTGTGTGCCACCGGCCGGACCAACTGCGTCGGGGTGGGCACCGAATGCGCCGCCGCCGTCACGCCCAGCGCCGAGCGCTGCAACGCCCTCGACGACGACTGCAATGGCGACGTCGACGAAGGCGCCGCCCTCTGCCCCGAGGGCAGCATTTGTGATCGCGGCGTGTGCACCGTGTGCGGCGAAATCGGCTGCATCGTCGACGCCGGCTGCGAAAACGTCACCTGCGATGCCGGTCTGCGCTGCGTCGACGGCGCCTGCGTCGATGCCTGCGCCGGTGTCACCTGCCCCGTCGGCGCCCAATGCCGCGCCGGACGCTGCCTCGACGCCTGCGCCAACGTCGGCTGCGACGACTGCAGCGTCTGCGACGACGGCGCCTGCGTCACCCGCTGCAGCGATTCCCCGTGCGCCGCCGGCGAGACCTGCGCAGCCGACGGCCGCTGCATCGCCACCGCCTGCGCCGCCGTCACCTGCAACGCGGGCTCCTTCTGCGACGCCGGCACCTGCCGCGACGCCTGCGACGGGGCCGTCTGCCCCGACGGCGAGGCCTGCGCCGTCGGCGTCTGCGTCGCCGGCGAGGGCGAGGGCGAGGGCGAGGGCGAGGGCGAGGGCGACGATGGCGGCCTCGCTGGGTGCTCGTGCACCAGCACCGCCCCCAACGACAGCGCGGCCGTCGTGGCGCTGCTGGCGCTGGGGCGATTGCTCCGTCGTCGCCGCCGGACCTGAAGGACGACGACGACGACGACGCGGCCGGAGCGACGTTCAGCCCAGGTCGATGACGTCGCCATCCTGCAGCACCGGGATGACGCTGTTGTCGACGTCAAAGCCGTCGGGCCAGTGAATCAAGCGCAGCTTGCGGCGGCTTTCGGGCGGCAACGCCGCGAGCTTGGCGTACGGCGTGTGCGCACCAAAGTTCGTCTCGTGAACGACGACGTCGGCGCGACTGAGCCAGGCGATGAGGTCGGGGTCAAACGACGTGTCGGCGGAGTAGCCAAACGTCGCTGTGGCTCCGGGGACGGCCGACTCGAAAAACAACGCCGTGGTGGCAATGTGGTGGGCCGTGAGGCGAGCCGTGACACGCAGGTCGCCGATGGTCACCGGGGTCGTCGTCGACAACATCGACGTCGACAGCACATCAGCGGCATCCAGACGCTCGCGGTGATGGGGGCGGTTGTCGTCGTCGGTCACGAGCAACTCAGACATGCTGGGGGCCAGCTGGGTCCACAAGCCCGCCAGCACGGCTTCATGGCCAAAGACCTGCATCGGGCGCCCCAGGGCAAAGCGACAGAACCACGCGAAGCCCTCGACGCCGCTGGCATGGTCGGCGTGCAAATGCGTGAGGACCACCGCGTCGATGTCGGCGACGTCGACCCGACCCGCCGTCGATGACTTCAACACCTTGCGGATCGGATGGGGGCAATCCACCAGCACGCGGGTCGTGGCCGTCTCGACGAGCAGGCACGACGAATAGCGGTCCGCCGAAAACGCATCGCCTGTCCCGAGGGCTGTGACTTTCATCGGACCTCCTGTGGCGCCGTCGGCGCACCATCACCCATGACGGCGCCCGCGACGTGGGCCCGCGGAGCGATGCCCAGGCGATAGACGGGCCACATGGCCAGCGTACCCACCAGGCACAGGCCACCGGCGAGCATGAAATGCCACAGATACCCCAGGATATCCGCCGACAAACCAGACAGGGCGCTGCCGACACCCGATACGAGCACCACGACGGAGGCCTGGGCGGTGTAGTCGCTGGCGCCGGTGGCCTTCACCGATGCATCCATCATGGCCGTGAACAGACTGACGGTGGCCATACCGCCGGTCACGTGCTCGAGCACCACCAGGGCTCCCACCAGGGTGCGACCGTCCTCCACGTCGAGGCCCAGCACCACAGGGAGCGCATAGGCAGCCATCAACGCAGCATGCACCAGCCCGCACATCAACAGCGCGCGCAGCCGACTCCGGCGCGCCACCAGGCCACCCACCATGGCCCCAGCCATACCCGCCACGCTGCCCAGGGTGCCAAGCAGCCAGGCCACGTCGACGACGCTGTAGCCACGATCAACAAGCATGGTGCGAGCCATGGGAGAGCCCACCGCATCGCCAAGTTTGTACAGACCAATCGCCGCGGCCCAGATGGCCATCCTGCCCCCGTCGCGCGTGAAGAACGACAACGAGGCCCACAGGGACACGGGTGACGACGGCGACGACGACAACGGCGACGGCGACAACGGCGGCTCACGGTAGAGCAGCATCGGCACCGTCATCACCGCGATCAGGCCCGCCATCAGCAGCAACGTCGGCAGCCAGCCAAAGGTCGAAAAGCCCGCCAGCAATGCACCGCCACCCACGACCATGCCGACCCGATAGGCCGCGACCTGCACACCGTTGCCAACGCCGCGCTCCGACGGCGTCAGAATGTCGACCGCGAGGCCGTCGGTGGCGATGTCCTGCGTGGCGGCGAACAGGTTGGTGATGAACATCGCCGCAGCCATCGCCCACAGCACGGTCGTGGCGGCGCCGGCCTGGCGCTCTACGCTGTCAGCGGCACCGTGGCCCACCACGGCGAGGCCGACGATGGCCGCCGTCGACGCCGCCTGCAGCGGCAGAATCCAGCCTCGACGACGCCCCAGGCGCGAGCCGTCGTAGCGGTCCACCAGCGGCGCCCACAGCACCTTCAACGCCCAGGGCAGCGCCAGCACCGACGAGGCCCCGATGATGGTCAAGGACAAACCCTGTTGTCGCATCCAGACCGGCAGAGCCTGCGTGAAAAAGCCGTAGGGCAGGCCCTGGGAAAAATAGAGCGACGCCAGCAGCGTCAGCCTGGCCACCGTCCCCGACGGCACGGGCGAGAATGACGCTGGCGACGGCGATGACGGCGACATCGGAGGCGACATGCGACGACTGTGCGCCTTCGTTGACGTTGCACAAGCGGGGCATCGTCAACGAAGGCTGCCGGCAGCGGACACGCAACACGCCGACATGGGCAACGCTGCCTGCTAGGGTGCCAGGGTGGAGACTCTGCGCCTCGCCCTGAGCAGCATCATCGAGCACCGGTTGCGGGCGCTGTTGACGACGTTGGGCGTTGTCTTTGGCGTCATGTCGGTCATCGCCGTCACCGCCATCGTGCAGGGTTTTTTTCGCCTGTATTCGACCCAGTTGGAGGGTTTGGGTGCCGGGTTCATGATGGTGTTTCCCGGCAATGCCGCCGCTGAAACCGCGCGCAAAAACACGCGTCTGGGGGCCGACGACGCCGAGGCCCTTGAGGTCGGCGTCCCCGAGGTCCTCGCCGCCACCCCGTATTTTTTTGATCGACGGTCGGTCTCCCAGCGGGGGTCAACCACCGACGCCGTGATCATGCCCACCGTGGAGACCTATCCCCAAATCCAGAACCACAACGTCGAGACGGGGCGCTTTTTCACCGGTCGTGAG
>CAJBHN010000345.1 GCA_903952805.1 uncultured Myxococcales bacterium
CGACGGCCTTTTGTCGGTGGGCCGGTGGCCGCCTGCCCACCGCCGTCGAGTGGGAGTACGCGGCCAAGAGCGGGAGCTCGCGCATCCACCCGTGGGGCGATAGCCCGCCCACCGCCAGCCGAGCCAACTGCGACTCGAGCTGCGGTGACCGCTTCCCGCGCACGGCGCCTGTCGGCAGCTTCCCGGAGGGTGATACACGTCACGGCCTTAAAGATATGGCAGGCAATGTATGGGAATGGACCTCCAGTGATTATGATTCAATCAATAAAGAATTTCGTGGGGGCTCGTGGTACGACTATCCCGCGTACCTCCGCGCCTCGAACCGCTTCAGGAACGGGCCAGCCAGGCGCAACGCCAACTTCGGTTTCCGGTGCGCCCAGTAGGCGTGTGGGTAGATTCCTGACATCCTGATTCCTGACTTCTGAATACTGGTCTTTTCTTCTTCTTTTCCTGTTCTTGTTCGGTCGCGCGCAGCGCGATCAAAATTGAAATTTTCAGGTTCGATGACATGACTTGAACGATGTGGGTTTCTGGCGACCCGCACGCCGTGTGGAGCCCGCGTGGGGGCTCGTGGAACAATACTCCCGCGAACCTCCGCGCCTCGAACCGCAACAGGAACGAGCCAGCCAGGCGCAACGACAACAACGGTTTCCGGTGCGCCTGGTCGAGCCGGCCCCCGTTGGGAACCGGTGGCCCGGGTGCCGCCGGTCGGGGGTTGGTCCTACAGGTTCCACGACGGCGGACCCGACACGGCGCAGCCCCCGGGCCGCGCACGCCGGGTCGCGACGGGCCACCCACGAGAGGCGCCAGCAGGCTGGGTACGCCCAGCAGATGGCCCGGTCCGCGCAGGCCACCACCCCAGACTGAAACAGGCCCGGCAGGTTGAGGCTCGGGGCATCATGGGCGACACTCCCCCATGCTGTCGCTGCTGGCCGTCACCGTCGCCGTCACCTGTGCCGCCCAGGCCCCCACCTGGCCACCCATCGACGACGCCATCGCCGCCACCGGTGGCGGCGACAAAGACGCCGCCGTCATCGTCGGGGTGAGCGACTACTACACGCTGCCAAAGATCGATGGCGCCGCCGACAACGCGTCGGCGTGGTCGCAATACCTGATGCAGGTGCGCAAGGTGCCGAGCAGCCGGGTGGTGACGCTGCGCGACCACGACGCGACCAGGGAGCGGATCTTGTCGAGCGCCCGCACGATGGCGTCGCAGGTGAAGCCGGGTGGCACGTTGTGGTTCGTGTTCATCGGCCATGGGGCGCCGGCCCAATCAGGCAATGACGGCTTGTTGTTGGGGGCCGACACCCAGCCCGACGGCGAGAGCCTGGCTGCCCGTGGCGTGTTGCAAGAGGAGCTGTTGGCGATTTTGGCGACGGGCGCGCAAGAGGAGACGCTGGCGGTGTTTGATGCGTGCTTCTCCGGCAAGTCGTCCGACGGTGGGGCGAGCCTGGTGGCGGGCTTGCAAGCGACATTGCCGAACCGTCGGGTGGCGAGTGCGGCGCAGAAGAAGGCGACGGTGCTGGCGAGCAGCGACACGTGGGCGGGGCCGTTGCCGGGGACGGGTCGGCCGGCATTTTCCTACCTGCTGCTGGGCGCGCTTCGCGGTTGGGGCGACGACAACGGCGACCAGCGGGTCGGCCTGCAGGAGGCCTTCGCGTTTACGAAGGAGACGATGCAAGGGGTGATGAAGACGGCGGAGCGTTTGCCGTCGATGCGGGGCCAGCTTTCGGCGCGGTTGGTGGTGCCAGCACGGTCTGCGCGCCCCGACGTGGCGTCGTTGGTGGCGGGTCGCTGCCCATCGGGGTGGTCGTGGGAGGTGTCTCGGTGCAAGGAAGCACCGCGAGTGGAGTGCCCGTCCGGGACGTCGTGGAACGGCAGCGTGTGCGTGAGCCTGTGCCCGGCAGGGACGTCGTGGAACGGCCGGGCTTGCGCAGCGACGGTGGTGGAGTGCCCGGCGGGGACCAGCTGGAACGGCTCGACGTGCGCGGCGACCTCTGTCGCCTGCCCATCGGGCACGACGTGGAATGGGACGGCGTGCGAGGGCCGTCGCGTGGCGTCCCTGCCAACGCCGCCGCCTCGGTCGGCCTCGCCGCAGCCGGCAACGACCGGGAGCACAGACATCGTCTGGGTGAAGCTGCCTGGCGGCAGCTTCCACTACGGCTGCGAGCCGCAAGACAGGGAGTGTGACAGCGACGAGAAGCCGGGCTCGACCCAGCGGGTGGCGCCCTTGTCGATGGCGCAGACGGAGACCACGGTCGCGCAGTACATCGCCTGCGTCGCGGCGGGAGGCTGCGTCAGTGGACCGGGCAACAGCGA
>CAJBHN010000346.1 GCA_903952805.1 uncultured Myxococcales bacterium
AAGCCGCGCCCACGAGATGCTGAAGCGAAATGCGTTGGTACCCAAATCCCTGGCGCGCCCCAGGTCGTCGTCGAAGTGGGCGTCAAAGTCCGCCTTCTTCTCGATCCACGACGCCGGCACCGTCGCGATGTCGGCGATGTGTCCAGGCGGCACCAACCCCAGGCGGGTTTGGGTCTGCTTGCGGTCGGCGCGGGCGCTCAGCTCAAACGCCGTCCAGTCGTCGGGTTGGGCCCGTTCGATCTGGTGGTCGGCCGTGGCTGTGCCCCACTGAAAACCATGGGGAAAGACAAAGGGTCCGTCGCCGGCCATGGGCACGATCGGTCGTCGTCGAGGCAGTCGCGACCAGAGGTCGACACCGACCACGACGGCGCCAGCGACCACGGCGAGGAGGGCGGCGATGGATGTCACGATCAATCAGTTTTCTTGCGCGCTGCACTCGCCAGCGAAGCCGCCGCGGACTTCGTCGAAGGCGTCGCTGAGGGCCTTGCTCTCGTCATCGCATGCGCCCCCCAGATCGGCCTCGACGAAGTCGTCGCATTTCAGGCCCACCCGGCAGCTGTCGAGGGCGAGTATCGCATCGGCCAACGCGCGGCACTCGTCCTCCTCGTTGGCCTTGAGGGCGTTGATGCGCGCGTTGTATTCGACCTCGCAGACGGCAGCGGCGTCGTCAGAGAAACTGCGATCGTTTTCCTGTTCCTCGCACTCCTGAGATTTGTTGCAGAAGCTTCGGGCCGTGCAGCTGGCGCCCATCAACGACCAGGACGCCAGAGCGACAACGACGAACAGGCATGGGCGAGACATACAAGTCATGATCAATCCTCGTTGGAGCTGCACTCGTTGCCGTCGATCTTGGCTTGGGCGTCGTTGGCGTCGTCGCGCTCGTCGAGGCATTCGTCATCGACCGTCTCGCAGCCGTCGGAGTTGTCGTCGGCGAACGAGGCGGCAATGCAGGCCATGTAGATTTCGAGCTTGTCGGCGGCCTCCCGGCAGTCGTCTTCCTCATTGGCCCGCAGGGCGGCGACGAAGCCTTCTTGGTTGACCGTGCAGACGTCGACCGAGTCATCGGCGTTGCCCGACTGGTCGGGGATGACCACGCCGAGAAATTCGCGATCGCAATCCGCCTGGGCTTCGCAAAAGCCTCGGGCTGGCGAGCTACAAGCACCAGCCAGGGCCAAGGCTCCGGCAGCGACCAGAAGACGAGCGTACAGCGTCATGACGGTGGCGTAGCGCGTGACGGGCAACCTGTCGAGCCGACCCGGTGGCCCGGGCCACGTGTTGCGAGGTCAAAAGGGCTTGACGACGACCAGGATCACCGCGGCAAACAGGACCAGCACCGGCAGTTCGTTCATCACGCGATAATAGCGATGCGAATGGGTGTTTTCGCCGCGGGCAAAGCGGCCGACGACGACGCCCATCCAGCCGTGATAGCCGACGAGGATGGCCACCAACAACAGTTTGGCGTGCAGCCAGTGGTGATGGCGAAACGTGTCAGCGAAACCGCCAGCCCAGATGAGCCAGGTTCCAAGCCCCACCGCCAGCAGCATGAACGGCGTGATGAAGCGAAAGAGCTTGCCTTCCATGATGACCAGGCGGGCTTTGGTGGCTTCGTCGTCGACCATGGCGTGGTTCACGAACAGGCGCGGCAGATAAAACACGCCGGCGAACCAGGCGATGACGGCGATGATGTGAAAGGCCTTGATCCAAAGCATGACGCGACGCTCTCCTGTCAGCGGGGGCTGGGGCGTGGTGCGGACAGTTCATCTTGGCTCCAGACCACCACTTGGTCCACCAGCCTATCGATGCCCACCTGCACGTCACAGAGACCCACATGCTCATCCATGTGCGCCGGCGTGGCCAACGTGAATCGACGTGTCATCGGCCCGTCGACGGAGCCGACAGCGTCGTTCGATGGTCGGACGATTCGCGGCGGATCACGGGACTGCCGCGTCAGGCGTGTCGGGCCTTCCGCCAAGTCGAATGGCGCCGACCGTCCAGATGACCACAGCGACGATCAGGGCGAGCAGGACGAGGCCGATGGCAAACGGCAGACTGCCCGTCATGCTGGAAACCTTGCCAATGATGGGCGGAGACAACGCGTCGCCGAAGGCGTGGATGGCGAAGATCGACAACGCAAACG
>CAJBHN010000347.1 GCA_903952805.1 uncultured Myxococcales bacterium
GCGAGCGGCCACGATGCTGTCGCTGGCGGGGCCGTCGGAGCGGATGTCGAGGGCCCCGGCGAGGCCGTCCCGCGAGATCCCCAAAGCCCCGCCCGTGCCAAGGACGGCATCGAGGGCGCCTGGGCCCCGGGGCAAGCGCATGAGCGAGGGCGAGGGCGACGTTGACGCAGGGAGCTCAGCAGTGGGCGGCGCCGTTGCCATGGCGGGTGGCGTCGCCGGTGCTGGTGGCGCCTGTGGCGTCGCAGGAGCCTCTGCCGGCGTCGTTGGCGCCGCCGGCGGCGCAAGACGCGGCTTCGTCGGCGCGGGCGCCTCAGGGGGCTCCAGAGCTTCCGGAGGCGCAGGCGGCGGAACCGGCGCAACGGGGGCAGGGGGCGGCGGCGACACGAGGGTCACCGTCAGCGGCGCCCGCCGGGTCCGCTGGAAAAACGGCAGCACCGAGCGCCCCTGGATGTGCATGAAGACGCCGACGTGGACGGCCACAGCGACGAGCACTGCCAGTCCTTCTCGGTATCGTCGTCGAGCCACAGCCACAGGCTAGCCACCATCAGGCGGGAAACATGGCGCCAAATCCGATCAGGCTCAAACCACCGTCACAGTTGAAGATCGAGCCCGTGACAAACGACGCCGACGAAGACGACAACCACAGCGCCATCTCGGCGACGTCGGCAGGGGTGCCATAGCGCTGCAGGGGCATGACCTTTTCGAGGCGAGCCCGGCTCTCGTCGTCGGGAGTCAGGCGCTCCATGCCCTCGGTGCCAGCGATGGGCCCGGGCCAGATGCCGTTGACGCGGATGCCCATCGGACCCCACTCCAGGGCCAGCGTCTTGGTCAACATGTCGACACCGGCCTTGGCGGCGCAGACATGGCTCTGCATCAGCGTCGGCAGGCCGGCCTGCGGCGCCGAGATGACGGTGATGCTGGCGCCGGTGGTGCGCAGAAAAGCATGGCCGACGCGGCAGGCGTTGAAGGTGCCCAGCAGGTCGATGTCGACGACGGATTTGAACGCATTGGGCGACATCGCCAGCGCCGGGGCGGGAAAGTTGCCGGCGGCGCCGCAGACGAGGATGTCGATGGGCCGTGGGCCGCGGTGGCCACGGTGAAGGCGGCCTCGAGGGCGGCGGGGTCTCTGACGTCAGCGATGACGTCTTTGGCGTGGCCGGCGGCGATGGCGTTGAGTTCGTCGGCGGCGGCCCTGGCCTTGTCGGCCTTGCGGCCAAGGACGGTCACCTTGGCGCCGGCGGCGACGAACCTGCGGGCGATGCCGAGGTTGATGCCGCTGGTGCCGCCGGTGATGAAGGCGTGCTGGTCTTTCAGGATGGGCGAGGTGATGGCGCTCTGCATGGGTCAGGCATGCCTCGACGCGGTACAAACAAAAAGGCCACCCGGGTGGGTGGCCTTTTTGATGAAGCCTGATGAAGCGCTTTGCGGTGATCGCCGAAGCGACTCGGCTCAGGCCGAAGCTTCGGGGGTGACCGCGACCGCAGCCGCCGTCGTCGTCTCTTCCTCGCCGAGACCATCGTCGGTGTCCTCGGTGATGCCGAGTTGACCGGCGGGGCGGCGGGCGGAACGCACGACGTCGACCTTGGGGCCCTTCTTCACACCGCGGGGAGGACGGCGGTCGCCACGGTCGCCGCGATCGCCGCGGTCGCCGTCTTTGCCGGCCTTGTCTTCGTCGGAGTGGCCCTTGCTGCGCAGGTACTCCTGATGACGGCCATTCCCCTCGATGCAGGCATCGGCAATCTTGCCCACGAAGAGCTTGATGCTGCGGATGGCGTCGTCGTTGGCGGGGATGACGTGGTCGATGCCCGTGGGGTCGCAGTTGGTGTCGATGAGCGAGATGATTGGGATGCCCAGGCGCTTGGCCTCGTCGATCGCAATGTGCTCACGCTTGGGGTCGATGACGAACACGGCGCCGGGCAGCTTGTTCATGTCCTTGATGCCGACGAGGTTCTTCTCGAGCTTCTCGAACTCGCGGGACAGCTTGATGACTTCCTTCTTGGGAAGGCGCTCAAACGTGCCGTCGCCCTGCATCTTCTCAATCGCCCGCATGCGATCGATGCCCTGCTTGATGGTCTTGAAGTTGGTGAGCATGCCGCCGAGCCAGCGGTTGTTGACGAAGAACTGACCCGAGCGGCGGGCTTCTTCGGCGACGATGTCGGCAGCCTGCTTCTTGGTGCCGATGAAGAGGATCTTCTCGCCACGGGCGACCAGGTTGGCCACCTTTTCGTAGGCGGAGTCGAACAGGCCGACCGTCTGCTGGAGGTCGATGATGTAGATGCCGTTACGGGCGCCGAAGATGTAGGGCTTCATCTTCGGGTTCCAGCGGCGGGTCTGGTGACCAAAGTGGGCGCCGCATTCCAGCATGTCGCGCATTGCAATCGTGGCCATGACTCTCTTCTCGTTTCTGACCGACCCGAAGGGCGGCATTCAGGGTTGAATCCTCCACGCTGCTGTCCGCTCTGGTTCAGAGCGGCATCGCGACACCGACCGTGGCCTTGACCGTGGTCGGCACCCCGCGACTCCCCGGGGATGGCATCCGATGATGCGTTCCGGGCGCTGCGTGTGCGTTGGGACCGGTTGACGTCGGGTGACGCGTCGATCCTCTTGAAAGCCCCCTCTGGGTAGCAGAGGGATCCCCTTCGGGCAAGGACGTCGTCAGGCCTTTCTCGGCACCCCAGACCGCGACGGACGGATGTCCGCCGCCCGGGGTTTGGATGGAGCCGTCCGTGGGCGCCTCAGTAGCGCACGAGGTCGCGCATGGCAGCCAGCACGTCGTCCGGCTGCGGCAGAATCTCCTCTTCCAGGTCCCAATTGTACGGCACGGGGGTGTCTTCACCAGCCAGGCGGCGCACTGGGCCATCGAGGTGCTCGAAGCAGCGCTCGGTGATTTCCGCTGCGATTTCAGCGCCGTAGCCGACGAAGCGGCAGTCTTCGTGGACGACCAGGCATTTGCCGGTTTTTTTGACGCTGTGCGTCAAGGTATCCCAGTCGACCGGGTTCAGGGAGCGGAGGTCGATGACCTCGCAGCTGAAGCCTTCGTCGGCCAGGGCTTCGGCGCCGGCCAGGGCCCGCTGCACCAGGGCACCGTAGGTGATGACGGTGAGGTCGGTGCCGGGGCGGCGGATGGCGGCCTTGCCGAACGGCAGGACCCAGTCGGTGTTGGTGGGCAGCTGGCTCTTGCAGTGGCCCTGCCGGTACAGGCCCTTATGCTCGAGAAAGAGCACGGGGTCGTTGCCGCGTATGGCGGCCTTCAGCAGGCCGTAGGCGTCCAGCGCCGTCGACGGCAGCGCGATCTTCAGACCCGGGATGTGGGCGAAGAACGACTCGATGTTCTGGCTGTGGCACAGGGCGCCGTGGATGTAGCCGCCGATGGGGATGCGGATGACGACCGGCGACGCCCACATATTGTTGCTGCGGTAGCGCATGGTCGCCACCTCGTTGCGGATCTGCATCATCGCCGTCCAGACGTAGTCGCCGAACTGGATCTCGGGGACGGGCTTGTAGCCACGCAGCGCCAGACCAATCGCGACGCCGACGATGGAGCTTTCGGCCAGCGGCGAGTTGAACACCCGGTCGACCCCGAACTTCGACGTCAGGCCACGGGTGGCGGTGAAGACCCCGCCTTTTTCGCCGGCGACGTCTTCGCCAAAGACCAGGACCTTCGGGTTGTGGGCGAGTTCTTCGGCCAGGGCCCGGTTGATGGCGTCGACCAGAACGATGCCTTCGCCGTCGACCTTGGGTTCCACCAGGGCCGGCTCGGGCTCCTCCGACGTCACCCACTTCGCGGCCGTGTGGCGGGCGGGCATGGGCGAGGCTTCGGCGCGGTCGGCGGCGTCGTCGATGTGCTGCTTGATCGTGGCTTCGAGTTGGACGATCTCGAGTTCGGTCGAGGCGCCGCGTTCGAGAATCAGCTTCTTCAGGGCGGCGATGGGATCGCGGGCCTTGTCGTCGTTCAACTCGTGTTCGGGGCGGTATTTGCGCTGATCGTCCGATGAACTGTGGGGCAGCAGGCGAACGACGTCGGCGACGATGAGCGTGGGGCCGTCGCCGCGGCGGGCGCGGGCGACGGCGTCGGTCATGGCCTCGAAGCTCTTGGGGAAATCGCAGCCGTCGACTTCGATCGTGACCAGGCCATCGTAGCCGCGGCCGAGGTTGGCGACCTTGCCGCCGGGGGTCTGGTCGCGGACGGGGACGCTGATGGCGTAGCCGTTGTCCTCGATGAGGAAGATGACCGGCGCCTTCTCGCGGGCGGCCCAATTGAGGGCCTCGTGGAAGTCACCCTGGGAGGTGGTGCCGTCGCCGGAGCAGACGACGGTGACCTCGTGATCGGCCGGTCCCTTGATGACGCCAGCGTTGCGCACCGAAGCCAGCGCACAGCCCGTGGCCTGCAGAAACTGGGTGCCCGTCGGCGACGACTGCGACGGAATGTTCCACTGCTTATGCCCGTAGTGCTGGGGCATCTGGCGGCCACCCGAGCTCGGATCGGCTGCCCGGGCGAGGAATGACAGGAAGATCTCGTCAGCGGTCATGCCAAGGCCCGTGCACAGGGCCTGGTCCCGGTAATACGGGTAGGCCCAGTCGCGGCCGGGCTGCAGGGCCATCGCCATCGCCGTTTGGGCGGCTTCATGACCCATGGCGCCGATGTGGAAGTAGCCTTTGCCCTGCTTCAGCAGGATCAGCATTTTCTCGTCGAGCCCACGGCTCTGCACCATGTTCTTGTAGGCCTGCACCAGGCGCTCATCGGTCAGGCCGGCGGGCAGTTCGCCCTTGCCGGCGGTGCGCCTGTGGTCCTTGGTGGACTTTGGGCTGCGCTTCTCGGGGATGGCCTGGGTCATCTGGTCCTCGGATGGTGCAGGGGTGCCGGAACCGGCGTGTCCTACAAAGGTTCGCTGCCCTTGTCGACGTCGACCTTTGACGGCCTGCGTCAGCCGGGAGCCACCGACGTCAGAGCCCCTGCGCGGCCGGGTTGGTGGGCGTGACCGGGCGCCAGACGATGCGTCCCCGGGGCTGGATGACCGTCTGGTCGTGCCGATCTATGCGAAGGCATGACAACGCCAACGACCAAGACCGCCAAGGCTCCCATTCCCGACACCGTCCGCGTCGCTGTCGACACGGCATCGTGACCATCACGATGGACGCACCGCGGGGCAACGCCTTGTCGCCCCAGACGGTGCGGGCGCTGTCGCAGGCCATTTATCGCGCCGAGACCCTGCTGGGCGACATCGACGACCCCGCTGCCAAAGCCATCGTTCTGGTGGGCAAGCCCTCGGTCTTTTGCGGCGGTCTCGACCTGAAGGAAGGTCACACGATGGAGCGTGGGGTGGTGGCCGACTGGGTCGATGCCTTCGAAGCGGTCTTTTTGCAGCTGTTTTCCGTTCGCGTTCCCGTCATCGCCGCCATGAGCGGTCCCGCCATCGCCGGTGGTGCCGTGCTGGCCCTGGCGTGTGATGAGCGCGTCGCTCCCGTCGATGGACCTTTTGACATTGGTCTCAACGAAGTCAGCCTCGGGTTGTCGTTTCCGTCGGGGGCTCTTGAGATCGCCCGCCACAGCTTGCCGCGCCAACTGCACACCGACGCTCTCGTGAAGGGCCGCCGCTTCGACCGGCATGAGGCCCTCGCCCGCGGCTTCGTCGACGAACTCGCGTCAGACGTCGTCGCCGCCGCCGTCGTCCGCGCCCGGGCGTATCTGCCCTTGTCCAGCCGCGCCGTCGGCAAGACCAAGCTTGACCTCCGCTACGACGCCCTGACCCGGGCCCGGGCTCGCGCCATCGAGTCCCGCCGCATCTTTGTCGAGGGCTGGTTCGACCCAAAGAATGTGATGCGCCGAGTCGGTGTCCTCGAAGCCCTGGCTGCTCGCTGACGGCGGCTCGCTCGGCGCCACCGGCGGACCCAGGCGTCGCCGCTCTTGGCGCTGCCACCGGCGGAAGATGCGGCGGTGTCGCCCGACCACAATCCCGATCGCGCCGGTGGCGAGAAACCAGGCCGCGATGCCGACTGGGCCTGGCCTGACGATGGACAGGACCATGCTGGTGAAGCCCGCCCAGGGAAGGGCAAAGAACAAGGCCGAGAGCCGCCAATCAACGGGTTCGTTGAAGACGCGGGGGCCGCCATCGTCGTCACCGAAGTCGTCGTCGTCGTTGTCGTCGTTGCCGCGGTCCGACAGGGCGGGTCGCGGCACGGCGACCGGCAAGGTTGGCAGGGTTGGCTGGTGCTGGTCGGTCAAAATGTCCCTGACACCATCACGGTGGTGACGGCTTCGGGGCGGATGCCAGCCCCAGGAAGCACCGCGACCGTCGGTGGGTTCAGCCGCAGGGTGCTCTCCAGCAATGGATCGAATTCGGTCGGTGCCAGCCAGCCAACGACCCCACCGAGGGCGGCACCGGCTGCCAACCCCGACACGACGATCCAGCCCGAGGCTTCCGTGGCGTCTTGGGCCGCCGGCTCGATGGCGGACGCCACCAGGGCCCCGACACCGCCTCCCAGAGCGCTGCCTGCGGCCGCCCCCGCCACCGGGAACAGGCCGATATCCTGCTCTGCCAGCAGCGCCGTCGTCGCTGCTCCCGCCACCGAGCCGCTCAGCAGCATGACGCCCAACGATTGGTTGAACGGGTATCGGTAGGACGCCGCCAGGGTGGCGCCCGCGATGCCGACGCTGGCGCCGGTGGCCATGCCCGCTGCCAGCGCACCGACGCTCGGCGGCCTGGTTTCGACGAAGGCCATGCCCATGCCGATGCCGACCACGCTGCCCAGCAGCGAGAGATTGGCCGACGAGACACCTGCTGCCGGGCCCAGCGCTGACAACTGGCCGGCGCCGTAGCCGGCCAGCCCGCCGAAGGTGCCGACCTGGACGACGGTGTGGGCCAGGGGGAGGGTGTCGGCGCGGCCGAAGCCATAGCTGCTCAGCGCCGCGGCGCCGAGCGCCGACAAGCCCAGTCCAGCCAGGGTGCTGGATTCCGCGCCCGCTGGTCCTCCGTGGGCGGAGAGCAACAGGGGGCCATGGACCCAGCCGAGCATGGCCCCGTAGAGCCCAAGCCAGCCCGTGGCAGCGGCGTTGTTGATGGACAAGGCGGGGAACGACAGCACCACCCCCGGTGGGATGGCGGTGGGGGCGTCGTTGGAGGGGCGGGGCGTCGTCGTGACCGTGCCGATACCGTCGTAGCGCAGGCCCAGGCGATCGCGCAGGCGCTCGGCGTAGCTGAAGAAGAGTCTGGCGACCCGCGGGTCTGGGTGGGTGGCGAGGGCTGATACGGCGCTGATGGCGGCAGCGTCGCCGGCGTTGGCCAGGGCCCACCCAGACATCGTCAGGACGTCGAGGGAGCTGTCGTTCAGCGAGGCCACCAGCGTGGGGGTATGCGGGCCTGCCAGCCGGGGCCCCAGTCGCCCGAGGCACTCGGCGGCGGCGCGGCGCACCACGGTGTCGGCGTCGAGGCGCAGGCTGCGGGCGCAGATCCGCGCGGTTGCCACCGAGGCATCATGGGTGGCGAGCAGCCGCACCGCGAGCGCCCGGGTGGCGGCGACGTTGGCGGTGCGGGCAGCGCGGCGCAGGGGGCCACGAGCCTGGCCAAGGTCCTGCTCGGCCAGCGCGCGCAGATCGGTGTCCGAGGGCAGCAGCGGCGCGTCCGACGTGGTCGTCGAGGTGGTGCTGCGCGGGTCCACGGTGCCGACAGCGACGTCGACGGGAGCCTGCAACAGGAGGTGCTGCACGAGAGCCAGCGCGACGATCATGGCCATACCCTACAGCCTCCGCCGGGTCACTGCTCGCCAGCAACCATCGCCGTCGTGGGCGCCAGGTGGGCGCGCGGATCACCGACGGTGGGGTCGATGGCCGCGGCGATGGCGTAGGCGGCGTCGCGGTTGCCGACGAGGTAGACGACGTCCTGGTCCTGCAATGGAGTGGTGCCGGGGGCTTCCTGCAGGGTCCCGGCGCGGAGGATGGCCACCAGGACCACACCGTCGGCCGCGGGACAGGCCTTGCCCACAAAGGGGCTGTCGGCGGGGACGGCGACGGATTCCACTTTCAAACCTGCCAGGGCGTCGAGTTCGCCTTTTTTGTTGCGGGGCATGGCAATGCGCCGGGCCGTGTCGCCCAGGCTCTCGCGGGCCGCGCGGACAAGGCGCGACATCTGGTTGGCGGGGGTCCCCCGGGTCCGCAGGACCCGGGCCAGGGTCTCGATGCCGCCCTCGAGTTCTTCGGAGATGACGTCGGTGGCCCCCAGGCGGCGCAATTCGTCGTGCTCGGTCAGGCGTCGGGCGCGCACCAGGACGGGCACGGTTTTGCTGATGGTGCGGATTTCGGCGATGGCGTTGCGGGTGGAGTCGAGGTCGTTGAGCAACAAGACGACGGCGACGGCCTGCCGTACGTGGGCGTGCTCCAGCGCCTCGGCGCTGGCGATGTCGCCCAGGAAGACGGGTTCGCCGACCGGGGCGCTGCGCACCGCCTCGGCGTCGACGTCGAGGACGACGTAGGGGACCGCGATGGCCTTCAACGCCTCGGCCAGCATGTGCCCACCGATGCCGTAGCCACCGACGATCACGTGTCCGCTCAAGGTGCGGGCGTGGGTGTCTTTGGCCTCGTCGACGCCGCGAGCCCCCAGCAGACGCTCCAGCGGCCGCAGCAACAGGGCGCCGGCGGTCACGTGGGGTCCCAGACGCATGGCCACCGGCGTGATGAACATGGTCAACAGCCCCGCCGACAAGATGGCGGCGCCTTCGTCGCGCAGCAGGCCGACTTTTTGTCCTTCACGGGCGAGTACGAAGCCGAATTCGCCAAATTGGGCGAGGCCAACGCCGGCGAGCCAGGCCACGCGCGCCGGGAAACGCATGGCCAGACAGGCCAGCGTGGCGATGAGACCCTTGCCCAGAAACATGGCCGCAAAGATGGCGCCGACGACGACGGGGCGTTGGATGACCGTCTGTACGTCGAACAACATGCCGAGCGAGAGAAAGAACATCGTCGTCAGGACGTCGCGCAACGGGATGACGTTGCTCATGGCCCGCTGGCCCCAGGCGCCGTCGGCGAGCAGGACGCCAGCGAGGAACGCGCCCAGGGCGAGGCTCAGGCCCACCATGGCCGTCAGCACCGCGACGCCGGCACACATCACGAGCACGGCGATGAGAAAAACCTCGCGGGATTTGGCGCGATCGATTTGACGCAACGCGATGGGCACCAGGTACCGGCCGGCGACCAGAGCGACGACGACGAACAGCGCTGCTTTGCCCAGGGCTTGCACCATCTCGATGGCGATGCTCCAGGGTTCGATGGTGTCGCCGCCGGCGTCGATGCGGGCGAGGATGGGCACCAGCAACATCATCGGGATGACGCACAGGTCTTGGTAGATCAGCGCACCGATGGTGAAGCGGCCGTGGGGAGCGTCGGTCTCGCCGCGCTCCGACAAGCCACGCAGCACGATGGCTGTGGAACTCAGGGCGATCAGGAAGCCGTAGAAAACGCCGCGGGCGACGCTCATGCCCAAAAAAACGGTGACGATGACGGCCACCAGCGTCGTCAATCCCACC
>CAJBHN010000348.1 GCA_903952805.1 uncultured Myxococcales bacterium
GCGCCGACATCACCGTTGCCATCCAACCAGTGAATGATGCGCCGACCATTGTCGTGGAACAGCTCAGCACCGACGAAGACACGCGGGTGCAGGGCAGCGCCAGCGCCAGCGACGTTGATCGTGACAAGCTGACGTTTGCTGTCGAGGAGCAGCCCGAGCGAGGCAACGTCACCATCGAGCCCAATACGGGTCGGTATACGTTCACACCCGAGGCAGACGACACGGGTATGCGATCGTTCAAGGTGAGCGTACATGACGGCACGACGTCGGTATCGGGTGTGGTGCAAGCGACGATTCGCCGCGTCTCAGATCCCCCCCGCGTTCAGGCCCAACGCTTGACAACCCCGGAGGATGCAGTGCTGCGGGGGTCATTTGACGGTGTGGACCCCGATGGCGACCCCCTCACGTTCCGGGTCCTTGGCTCCACCGCGCTTGGTCGACTCAACCTCGACAACGCGAGCACCGGTGCCTGGTCGTACACGCCCGAGCACGATCGCCATGGCAGCGATGAGCTCCAATGGGAGGTCACCGACAACACGAGCACCGTGCGAGCACGGCTCACCATCGTGGTCGAACCGGTCAACGATGCACCATCGGTCGAAGACATCGCCGTCGCCACGAAAGAAGATACCGCGGTCGAGGGCCGCTTCATCGGCGCCGACATCGACGGTGATGGGTTGAGCTACGAGGTTGAGGCCCCTGCCGGCGCAACAATCGTGCAGTTGGGCGAAGGGCGCTTCCGCTACACGCCCCCCCAGGACGCTCAGGTTTCCCATCAGTTTACCTTTCGGTCCTTTGACGGCGTGGCGCGGTCCGCCTGGGGCACTGCCCGTGTCACCATCGACGCCGTGAATGACCCGCCACGTCAGCAGAATCTGGCGCTGCAGTCCAATGAAGACGAACCCATTGATGGGGGCCTCATCGCACGAGACGTCGACGGAGATGCCCTGCGCTATCGCATCACGCGACAGCCAACACTCGGTCGTGTCGTGCTGGTTGATGAGACCACCGGCCGATTCACCTACACTCCCCGCCGTGACGTGTATGGCGACGACCGTTTTCAATTTGAAGTCAGCGACGGCTCACTGACGTCGGGACGCGGGACCGTCACCGTTCACATGGACCCCGTTGACGACGCTCCGCGCGGTACCGGCCAAACCGTGCGAGTGACCTTGGGTGGCTCCCTCATGGGTCGCCTTGAAGGCTACGATCCCGAGGGAGACCAGGTCCGCTTCGCCATTGTCTCAGGGCCGCTCAAAGGGAGCGTCAAGCTCATAGACGCTGTGAAGGGCGAGTTTCTCTACCAGGCCAGCCGCAAGCTCGGTCGCGACGTCTTCACCTTTTCGGTCAGTGACGGTCGACACGTTTCACAGCCCGTGGAGGTTTTTGTCGACGTGGAGTGATGACCCGGTGTGCGCTTTCACGCCGCCAAAGGCAGGCGCGCCAGCGGCATTGATATGTTCTGCGGATACCCTCGACAACCACCTGGGTCGAGGGTATCACCTGAGGGTTGAAGTGTTTGGAAACGGCACCTTTGGCGGTTCTTTTCCAGCGGAGGCGGCGTCGATGGAAGACCGGGTCAGGTTGCTTTTTGTCGATGATGACGAATTGGTGCTCGGCGCATTGAAGCGGTCCTTTTCCAAGGAGCCCTACGAGCTGCATGTCGCCAATAGCGGCAGGCTTGGGCTGCAGATCGTCGCGCAGAAAAACATCGATATCGTCGTCTGCGATCAGTTGATGCCGGGCATGACTGGCATCGAATTTTTCGAGATTCTCTTTGAGAAACACCGCAATGTGATGCGGGTCATGCTCAGCGGCGTCGGAGCCTTGCCACAGCCGGCCCCCGAAGCCGGCCCCAACACGGGTCCAAGCTTGCCCATCGATCTCGCCACGAAGTCGAAGCTCAACGCCGCCAAGGCTTCCCTGAAGACCCATGCCTACAACGAGGGTCAGGTTCATCGGTACATCGAGAAACCGTGGAAAGACCTGGAACTCAAGACCGTCATTGCCGACATGGCAGCGATTGTCCGTTCGACCCGGCGCAAACGCCCATCAGTGTGAGCCCGATGGCATCATCGGCCAGCATCCGGTGACGCCTGTGCGGACGGACGTGCGCTCAGCGTCGGCGGGAAGAGGCCGATGACTGGCTCAGTCGCAACAGAGCGGCGTTGAGCACACGCAACACCTCAGTACGCAGGACTTCGAAGTCGACGTTCCTGGCAGCGGCGCGAGCGGTGACGACGACGTCGACGCTGCCTTCCTTGCGGTGCACAAAGAGGACCTTCTCACGGCGCGTGATCTCGCGCAGGCGCCGCTTGACCGGATTTCGTTCGCTGGCCCGATTGTCGACCTTCTTGGAGACGACAAATCCCAAGCGACCAGGGCCAGGCCGCACCGTCACCGAGACGAGATCGCCAGACGCGCGAACACCCTGCCGCTCGACGCGAGCAAAGTCGCGAGTGCTGCGCAGACGACGCCACGCCGGCAGCCCCTCGGGGCACTCCCGACGACGCTGGAGACGGGTGCGCCGGCCAGGGGACACGGGAGCAGAGGCAGGGGGAGGCGCGTCGGACACGGTTGACGCCGGGGTCTGAGACGACAAAAGCCCGGCAAAACCGGGCGTTGTCAAAGAAGCTGACATGCTTTTCAGCCCATGCTGAACGGCATGAACGAGCGCCGCTCAACGCGGCGACCGCTCACTTCTCGTAGATGGTCGAAGCAAGGCGCTTGCGGCCATGGGCCCGGCGACGCTTGATGACGTCGCGGCCGCCGTCAGTGGCCATACGAGCGCGGAAGCCGTGGGTACGGATGCGCTTGATGCGGGACGGCTGGTAGGTACGAAGAGGCTTGGACATTGGATCTCCAGCAGTAGTGGCGTCTCGCGACGCGAACGACGAGGCGGATATGGTGCACAGGTTCGCAGTCGTCAACTCCCCCGCCACTGCTCCTGGGTGATCATGCTGTTTCTTCCCGTCGTTTTCGCCGTCGCCGCCGCTGCAGGCGCCGCAGACGTTGCTCCAACGCCACCGTCCGCAGACGCTGGCACCCCGGGCACGACCGCTGTGACCCGATCGCGGGTGCTCGTGCTGGCCACCACGGGTGATCTCGACCCCGCCAAGCGCCTGCTGCTGACCGACCTGACCGCCGCCCGGCTGGCCCGCTTCGCCAATCTGGAGATCATCGCCGCCCGCGACATCGAGGCCCGCCTCGGGCTGGAGGCCAGCAAGCAGGCCGCTGGCTGCGACAGCGACGCCTCCTGCCTGGCCAACCTCACCGGCGCAGACGACGTCGACGTCGTCTGCGCCACCAGCGCCGGCACCCTGGGAGGCACCACGGTCTTCACGCTGCAGCTCGTCGACAACTCTGGCACCGCCCGGGCTCGCCGCAGCGTGCAGGTCTCGGCCCTCGACGACCTCGCCACCGCTGTCAGCCGCGTCATCGACGACGCCGGCCGCGCCGCCACGGGCGACGAACCCTCCGACGCCGTCGTCCGCGTCGCTGGCACCACCGCCGCCGCCGCCAACGACGCCGCCATCGGCAGCCTGCGTCAGCCGGTGCTGGTCGCCGGCGCGGTCGGCCTCGGCGTGGGCGTGACGGTGCTGGGACTGGGCTTGGTGCCGGCCTTTCTCGCCAACGGGTCCGAAGCCGACCTGACGCGACTGCGGGTCCGCTACGTCGACTCGGGCGGCGACCCCGCCATCCTCGACGACGCCGCCGTCAAACAGGCCGAAGTCGATGACCGGCGGGCCCTGTGGAACAACGTCGGCCTCTATGCCGCCTGGACCGGTGCCCTGGTTGCCATCGCCGGCGGCGCCGCCCTTGCCGCCGCCGTCACCCTCATCGACGACGAGACCGAGGTCCAACCATGAACCGCTCCCACTCGTGTCTGCTGTGGTCTGCCGTGGTCGTCGCCGGAGCGACACTGACGGGCTGCCCCATCGACGCCCTGCGTGACGGCATCGGCGCCCCCTGTGTCATCGACGGTGATGCCTGCCCGACGGATCACGTCTGTCACGTCGACGTTGGTGAAACCGACGGCCTGTGCGCGCCCATCCTCGACTACGGCAGCTGTGGTCCGCCGTCGTACCCCCAGGCCATCGGCAAGGTGCGCGCCGAGACCCTCGACATCGACGCCGTCGATGACTTCGAGAAGCTGCGCGACGTCGTGCGGGTGGAGGGTGATCTGTTCCTCGACGGCGCAGCCGGCACCGTGCTTCGTCTCGAAGACGTGTGCAGCGCCGCCGGCGTGCAGCAGGTGACGGGGTCGCTGGTGGTGGCCCAGACCAACCTCACAACGCTGGACGGCTTGCAGGGCATGGGCGCGGTTGGCGCCGGCGTCGGCATCGCCGCCAACCCAAACCTCGTCGACCTGCAGGGCCTGATCAACCTGATGGGCGTGCGCCCTCCCGAGGCCGGGCCGGCATTTTCCATCGTCATCGCCGACAACCTGACCCTCCCCGCCGAAGCCATCCGCGCTTTGCGTGAAGTCCTGTCTGACCAGAGGGGCATACAAATTTTTGCCTGCGGCAATCGGGCCGCCACCGGCGAGAACAACCAGATCGTGTGCCCTGTCGAGGTCAATCGCCTGTTGCGGCGGGCTGGCACCTGACGGCCGATGTCATTTCGACGTCAGCCCTCGGTCTGCAGGGAGCGGGTCTTGTCCTCGAGGGTGCGCTCCAGAAACGAGCGCAGCACGTGCATTTGATCCGCCGACAGCCCCTGGCCAATCAAGATGCCGCCGTGGACGAAACCGCCGAGGCCAATGGCCGCTGGCACCATCAGCAGGCTCCACAGGGGCCCGCCGAGGATGAGCTGGCTGGCGGCGTACATGGCGCCGGCGATGCCGACGAAGGCCAGCGCAAAATAGATGGACAGCACCAGGGTCCACAGATGGGGATGTGGCGCGAAGCGGGCCTTCAACACCGGCCTGCCCTGGTCGTCCTCCCGCACGACGACGTTGAGCACCGGGGTGAACAGTCGCTGCTCCCGTTCCGGCAGCCGCAGCTCCACCTGCCGCGGCAGGGTGATGGCGGTCACGGGGGCGCCGGGTCGCTGCACGGCTTCACGCACGGCGGTGTGGAAGCTGTCGGCGGGGATCAACAGGGGCAAGACAAAACGGGGACGAAAGCGAGGCCACATGGAGCGACGCTACGCCAGCCCCACCTCGTCAGCGAGGTCGGCGTCCTGCGCGAAAACGCACAGCAGGCTGGCGCAGCCGGAAATGCCCTGGCCACGAAAAAGCCCCCTCGACGGGGGCTTGTGACGGAAACCGTGGGTCACAGGGCTCAGAATCGAACCTGGGCCTGCAGGAAGGCCTCCTGGGTGATGACCGGCAAGGTGCGGTCGCGCTGTGGCCCGAGGGGCACGGGGTCGGCCTGGTCGAACGTGGAGCGCACCGCGGCTGTGCCGACCGGGCCCTGGCCACGAAAAAGCCCCCTCGACGGGGGCTGTGACGGAGACCTTGGGTCACAGGGCTCAGAATCGAACCTGGGCCTGCAGGACGGCCTCGTGGGTGATGACCGGAAAGGTGCGGTCGCGCTGGGGCCCGAGGGGCACGGGGTCGGCCTGATCGAACGTGTAGCGCAGGGTCATCACGCCGTTTTGGCGCCAGAAGTACCAGTGGAGGGCGGCGCGAGCCTGAATTTCATTGCGCTGGCGGCGGATGGCGTTGGGCACGTCGGCGAGGTCGCCGGCGACGGGGATCTTGGTGAGGGTGGTGAGCTGCCCGAGGTCGGAGGTGTAGAAGTGGCCGATGTCGGCCGCGAGGAAGAACCACTCGGGCCACAGCAGCACGCCGACCTGCAGGTAGTTGGCGGTCTGCAGGGCCCCGAAGTTCAGCTCGGCCTTGTTGTAGCTCTCAAACTGGGCCGCGAAGATGCCGTAGCGCAGCACGGCCATGCCGTGGGCGGCGGGAAAACGCTCACGCTCACGCTGCTCGTACTTGCCGCCGAGGGAGAACGACGCCGCCAGGGGCACGGGCCGGTACAGAAACGGCGAATCAAAGCGGTTGTAGATGCCGATGGGCGTGATCTGCAGTTGGGCGCCGGTGCTGAAGGTCGGGTTGACGGTGGCGTCTTCAAAAGAGCGACCGCCGAAGTTGCCAAACAGCCCCGAACCGCCGCCGGCAAAAACCCGGTAGCGCAGCAAGTTCAACACGATGGGGCCGTTGACCTCGACACCGGCGTCGAGGAACTGGTCAAACGGGTTGCGCAGGTAGATCGGGTTGTCGAGCAGGGGACGCTTGGCCGCCGAGACCAGGGGCTGGGCGCTGAGGGTGCCGCCGCCAGTATTGATATTGAAGTAATGCCCCTTGCCGAGGGGAAACTGGAACATGGCGAAGCTGATGCGGGGCGACTGCGACGCCGCCAGCGACAGCAGGAAAAAGCTGTCTTCCAGCAGCGGCAATGAGCCAAAGGCCCGCAGCTGCAGCGTGTCGAAGCGGGTGTCGATGCGGCTGTCGTAGGTGCCGGGTTCTTTGAGGTTCGTCGTCGTCAGCAGCTGCTGGACGGCGGCCACGACGCCGAAGCGGATGCCGATGAAGCCGACGCCGTCTTCGCTGTCGGGCTGCTCAACGTCGCCACGGTAGGCGCGCTTCTTGTCGCCGGTGGCAGGCACGTCGCCGCCTTCGACCTCGCCGCCGGGGGCGTCGTCGCCGGTGGCGGAGCCGCCCTCGCCGTCGAAGTCACCCTTCCAGCTGCCCTTGCAGTTGGGGATGTTGCCGAGTTGGCATTCCTGGTCTTCGCAGTCGATGAGGCCGTCGCCGTCGTTGTCGATCCAATCGCCGCAGCGTTCCTTGCCGGTCTCGGGTTTGCCGTCGGCCTGACAGTAGGTCTCTTTGGAGCAGTCGGTGTCGCCGCAGTCGTAGACGGCGTCGCCGTCGTTATCGACGTGGTCGTTGCAAATGGTCTCGGTGGCGGGGAGCTCGGCGACCGGCGCGACGGCGACCGGCGTCGCCGCAATCGGTGTGGCAGCAGCCGACGTCGCCTCGGCAGGCGGCGCGTCCTCGCCGGCCAGGGCGGGGGCGGTGACGGCGAGGATCAGGGCGAGGAGCCAGGGGGTCTTCATGAGGCGTCCGTGCGTGGGCGAAGCGATAATCGAAGGCTGAAGTCTGGTTCGAAAGCGGGATCGCAGGCGCGAGGTGGGAGCAGGGCTCACTCGCAGGGCTTGTTGAACTCGGCGCAGGTGGTGACTTCGGGGTTCCAGGCGCAGTCGAAGTCGGCGCAGTCGGTGAAGCCGTCGTTGTCGTTGTCTTCGCCATCGGCGCAGTTGAGCGGATCGGCGGACTCCTGGCACAGGGTCTCGATCAGCGGGTCGCTCGAGAAGCGGCAGCCGTTGTCGCGGCAGTCGATGAAGCCGTTGTCGTCGTTGTCGATGCCATCGGAGCAGTTGGCGACCGAGCGCTCGGTGATGGCCTCGCAGTAGGCGACGGCCTCGGGGTCGGCGTCCTCGTCGCTGCAGCTGAAATCGCCGCAGTCGATGAAGCCGTTGCCGTCGTTGTCGACGCCGTCGCTGCAGCGGGCCAGCGTGGTCTCGCTGCGGGCGGCACAGTAGGCGGCGGCCTCGGGGTCGGCGTCAAAGCCCGAGCAGCTGAAGTCGACGCAGTCGGTGAAGCCGTTGCCGTCGTTGTCGACGCCGTCGCTGCAGTCGTCGAGGGTGACCTCCGACGGCAGACTCGCGCAGTAGGCCTGGATCTCGGGGTCGGGGGCCTGGGAGCAGCCGAAGTCGCCACAGTCGACGAAGCGGTTGCCGTCGTTGTCGAAGCCGTCCTTGCAGCGCTCGAGCGTGGTCTCTGGACCGGGATCGGGGTTGGGGTTGCAGATGACGGCGCCGGCGCAGTCGTCGTCGTCACAATCAACGACACTGTCGCTGTCGTTGTCGCGACCGTCGCTGCAGGTCTCTTCGGTGCCTTCGTCACACACGGTGACAAACAGGCCCAGGCGACAGCCGCGGTCGGCGCAGTCGATGTCGCCGTTGAGATCGTTGTCGCGGCCGTCGCTGCAGAGCTCGTCGCTGAACTCCATGATGCAGCAGAGCTCGAGGATGTCCTGGCAGCCGAATTCGGCGCAGTCGAGGAAGCCGTTGCCGTCGTTGTCGACGAAGTCGGTGCATTCTTCGACCGTGTCTTCGACGTCGAAGGCGACGGCATCGGCGGGGAATTCGCCGCAGCGGTTGCTGAAGATCCAGCACTCGGGGTCCTGGCAGTCGACGACGCCGTCGGCATCGTTGTCGACGCCGTCGACGCAGCTCTCCTCGTCGTTTTCGTAGCCGACAACCGGCCCCAAGATCTGGTAGTCACACACCGAGGCGGTGCTCAGGACTACGCCAAGTGCGGCGACGACGACGTTCCTGGCGTGCATTTGGGCAGCAAACTGGCCAATGACGCCCCTGTCAACGCCGCAACGGGTGCAATCGCACCGGCGCCGCGCCGGCACCGCGCCGGCACCGCGCCGGCACCGCGCCGGCACCGCGCCGGCCCCGCTTTTGGCGCCGGCTGGCGACCAGGTGCTGGCGGGGCGAAACCACGCCAGGGCGGCACGGGCCGCGGCTCCATGCGCCCAAAGCTGGCCCCCGGCGGATCTGCGCAACGGAATCACCGTCGCGACATCTCAGCTTTTGCCTTTCAACATATTCACATATGTAGATATGCACACTGGAGAGATCATGCCCCATCGAACCGTCGCCCGTCAGGAACTCGCCGATCTCCTGGCGGTGCTGGCCCACCCCCTGCGCCTGGCCATCGTGCTGGAACTGCGCAGCGGTGAAAAAGACGTCACGACGCTGATGCACGCCGTCATGGCCAGCCAGACGGCGGTGTCGCAGTCCCTGGCCCGCTTGCGGGCGGTGCGGCTGGTGACGGTGCGGCGCGACGGCCGGCATGTGCATTACAGTCTGGCCTTTCCCGCGCTGCCTGGCTGGCTCGATGGGGGTCTGGCCATCCTCGAGGACGAAACCGCCCAGCTCGCCTCGGTCCACGACGCCATCAGCCAGACCCGCCGCGACCTCGGCAGCGAGCTCGACGCCGCTGGGCAGGAGACGACATGAGCAGCGCGGCCCATTCCGCTCATCAGCATGTGTCACCGTGGCGGCGGGTGCTGGCGCTGGTGCGGCTGGAACGCACCGACATCGGCGTCGTCGTTGTCTATGGCGTCATTGTCAGCCTGTTGTCGCTGGCGACGCCGCTGGCGGTGCAGGCTCTCGTCAGCACCATCACGTCCCAGGCCCTGCTGCAGCCGTTGGTGGTGCTGAGCGTGCTGCTGGCCGCGGCCCTGCTCGCTGGCGGCGGGATGAGGACCCTGCAGCTCTTCGTGGTCGAGGTGATGCAGCGGCGCGTCTTTGTGCGGCTGGTGGCCGACCTCGCCTGGCGGCTGCCGCGGGTGGCGCCGACGGTCAAAGAGACGCGGGATACCAGCAAGCTGGTCAACCGCTTCTTTGACGTCGTCACGGTCCAGAAAGTCCTGGCATCGCTGCTGTTGGAGGGCGTGACGCTGACGCTCGAACTCCTGATCGGGCTGGGCATCCTGGCGGTCTACAGCCCGCTGCTGCTGGTGTTCGCGATGGGTCTCATGCTCGGCGTCGTCGTCGTGGTCTTCGGCCTCGGCGTCGGCGGCGTACAGAGCAGCATCGACGAGAGCTACGCCAAGCACAGCGTCGCAGACTGGTTGGAGGAACTCGTGCGCCATCCGACCGTGTTTCGCGCCGAGCACGCTCGCCGCTTCGGCCTGGCCCGCGCCGACGACGCCACCCGCACCTACCTGGCGGCGCGAGGACGACAGTTTCGCGTCTTGCTGCGCCAGGCCATCGGCAGCTTCGCGCTGCAGGCGGGGGCGTCGGTGGCTCTGCTGGGCGTCGGCGGCACCCTCGTCATCGATGGCACCCTGACCATCGGGCAACTGATGGCGGCCGAGCTCATCGTCACTGCCGTCACCTGGGGCATCGTCAAGCTGCACAAGCAGCTGGAGGCGGCCTACGACCTGCTGGCCGCCATCGACAAGCTTGGACATCTGATCGAACTCGACGTCGAGGGCGACGAAGGCGTGGCCGTCAGCGGCGCCGCAGCCCTCGATGTGCGGGCCCGGGCCCTGCGCCTGGCCGACCATGACGACGACGCCGCCACCTTTGACGTCGCCACCGGCGAGAGCGTCGCCATCCTCGACCCGGGTGGTCGCGGCAGCGCCGTCGTCGACCTTCTGTTGGGGCTGAGGGCGCCACCGGGCGGACACCTGGAGATCGGCGGCGACGACATTCGCCACCTGGCGCGCTCGTCACTGCGGAGTCGGGTGCGGGTCGCCCGCGGCGTGGAGATCTTTGAAGGCACCCTCGACAACAACTTGCGGGTGGGGCGCGCGACCCTGCGACCCCGTGACCTGGTCGCAGCGCTGGCTCTCGTCGAGCTCGACGACCTGCTGCCGACCGATTCGCGCGGCCTTGGCGTGCCGCTGGTGCCCGGCAGTCGGCTGTTGACGTCGTCAGTGGGGCGTCGACTGATGGTGGCCCGGGCCATCCTCGGCGACGACGGCGTCATCATCGTCGACGGCGCCCTCGACGGCATCGAACCTGCCCTGGCGCGCCGCATCGTCGATCGCCTGGTGGCGCTGCCCAGCACGCTGCTCGTGGTGACGGCCGACGCCGCCATGGCGGCCTGGCTGCCCCGCACCATCGCGCTCAGGACGACGGCGACAGCGACGACGGCGACGACGGCGACGACGGCGACGACAGCGACGACAGCGACGACAGCGACGACAGCGACGACAGCGACGACAGCGACGACAGCGACGACAGCGACGACGACCAACCAGCAGCAGCGCAGCAGCAAGAAGGCGCGCCGCGCCCGAGGTGGACGATGAGCCCGGCCCCCATGGTGTCTGATGACGCGACCTTGCCCGTGATGGCCACCGTGCAGTCGCCGTGGGCGGCGACGGTGCTGGCCATGGTGGTGTCGGTGCTGCTGCTGGTGACGGTGGTGGGACTGGTGGTGACACCGTGGCAGCAATCCGTCCCTGGTCAGGGCCGCGTCATCGCGCTGTCGCCGGCCGAGCGGCACCAGCGCTTGGAGTCGCCGGTGGACGGGCGCATCAGCCGGGCGTTGGTGGTGGAGGGGCAGCAGGTCGACACCGACGAGATCGTCGTTGAGGTCGAAGACGTCGACCCCCGCTTTCTCGAGCGCCTGCAGAGCGAGGCTGAGTTGGTCCGCGTGCGCGAGCAGGCGGCGTCGTCGAGGCGGCAGTCGGTGGAAGATCGGGTGGCGGCGTTGGTGCGGGCCCGGGAGCTTGGCCTGACCGCAGCCGACGCCCGCATCGAGATGGGGAAGGAGCGGGTGCGCCAGGCCGAGCAGGCCGTCGTCGCCGCCGAAGCCGCCACCCGCGCCGCCGAGCTCAACCTGCCCCGGGTGCGTGAGCTGGCAGCCCAGGGCCTGCGCTCCACCCGCGACCTCGAGCTGGCCGAGCTGGACCAATCGCGCGCCGCCGCCGATGAGCAACGAGCGAAGGCCGCGCTGCTGGCGTCGACGTCGGAGGTGGCGTCGCTGACGGCCGATCGACGGCGGGTGGAGCAGGAGACCACCGCCAGCATCAACGACGCCCGCGCCGCCGAAAACAGCGCCAGCGCCGAGCAGGCCGCCGTCCGCGCCGACATCGTCCGCCTCGACACCCGCATCGCCCGCCAACTGACCCAGGCCGTGCGCGTGCCACGGGCAGCGTCGGTGTTTCGGGTGCTGGTGCAAGAAGGTCAGCTCGTGAAGCAGGGAGACACGCTGGTGGAATTGGTGCCGCTGACGACGTCACGAGCGGTAGAGCTCTGGGTCGACGGCAACGACGCGCCCCTGGTCACCGTCGGCCGACCCGTGCGCGTGCAGTTCGAGGGCTGGCCCGCGCTGCAGCTGATTGGCTGGCCTCGCGCCGCCCGCGGCACCTTTGGCGGCGTCGTGACCCTGGTCGACATCCACGACGACGGCGCCGGCCGCTTCCGCGTGGTCGTCGGCCCCGACCCGCAGGATCCATCGGGAACCTGGCCCCCCGGCGACATCCTGCGCCAGGGCGTGCGCGCCAACGGCTGGGTGCTGCTGGACCAGGTCCCCCTGGGCCAGGAGCTGTGGCGACGCCTCAATGCCTTTCCCCCGTCGGTCAAGGACGCCAGCAAGAGCAGCGCCGCCGGCACCGATCCCGTTCGAAAGAAGAAGCCATGACGTCCACCGGGCTCCTGCTGGCGCTGTCGCTGTCGGTCGCCGCACCGACCGCGCCGCCGCTGTTGGCCGCGCCGACCACGCCGCTGCTGTTGGCCACGGTCCTGCGGCAGGCCGATCTGCTGCACCCAAGCGTCGTCGCCGCCAGCGCTGATGTCGACGTCGCCAGCGCCGACCTGTTGTCCGCCGAGGGCATCTTCGATCCGACGCTGCGAACCCGCGGCGACGTCGAGGGCGGCAACTACCTGGCCGGCACCGCCGACGCCGCCATCGACGTGCTGACGCCGCTATGGGGCACCCGCGTCGAGGGAGGCTGGCGGATGGGGGTGGGAGATTTCCCCACCTACGATGGCAAAAAAAAGACCAATGATTTCGGTGAGTTCCGCCTCGGCGTCGCGGTGCCCCTGCTGCGCGACGGCGCCATCGACAGCCGGCGGGCGACGCTGACGAAGCTGCGCATCGAGCTGCAGGCCCGTCAGGAGGCGCTGCGACAAGCCCGCCTGGACGTCGCTCGGGTCGCTGCCAGCGCGTATTGGGACTGGGTCGGTGCCGGCGCGCGGCTGGCCATCGACGAGAATCTGCTGGAGCTCGCGCTGACGAGGGAAAGCCAACTGCGTCGCCGTGCCGACGCTGGCGACGTGCCAGCCTTCGAGGTCCAGGACAACAGCCGCCTGATCGCGTCCCGCCAGGGCCGGGTCATCACCGCCCGCCGGGCGCTGGAACGCACCGCCCTGACCCTCGCCCTGTACCTGCGCGACGACGACGGCGTGCCCCGGGCCCCGACCCGTCCCCAGCTGCCATCGTTGCCGTCGTTGCCGTCGTTGCCGTCGTTGCCGTCGTCTGCGCTGGCGACCGCAGCGCCCACGCGCGAGGCCCTGGTGACGCAGGCCCTGCAGCAGCGGCCCGAAGCCCGACGGGGACGGCTGCTGCTGGAACAGCTGGCGGTCGACGACGACGCCGCCACCAACCAGCTGCTGCCCGGGCTGTCGTTGACGGCCGCCGTCAGCCAGGACGTCGGCGGCACCAGCGCGCCATTGTCCTCGTCGTCGTCGGTGTGGAACCCGGACCCAAAGACCCGGGGCCTGCCCGACGGCCGGGTGGGGCTGGCGTTTGACCTGCCCATCGCCCAGCGGGCCGCGCGCGGCCGGGCCGCCCAGGTCGATGCCGCACAGGCCCGGGCCCGGTCCCTGCTGCAGCTGGTCAACGACCGCATCGCGCTGGAAGTCGACGACGCCACCCAGGCCTGGCAGGCGGCGCAGGAGCGGAGCGTGACGACGGCCACCGAGGTTGAGGCCGCCCTGGTCGTCGCGGCCGGTGAGCGCCAGCGCTTCGAGGCCGGCGACTCGACGCTGTTGCTGGTGAACCTGCGCGAGGTGGCCGCCGCCGAAGCCCGCGTCGCCGCCGCCGACGCCGCCATCGACCGCGCCCGCGCCGACGTGGCATTGGCGCTCGTGACGGCCCGCCTCCTCGAGGACTGAGCCGCCATCAGCGCGGTGGCCAGGGCCTCTTCTTGCCGGTCGCGCAGGGTGCTATCCTGAAGGCCACCGACATCGGTCAGGAGAGCCCATGTCGGTCCCATCACCATCGCTGCCCCCGGGCTCCCGCCAGTCGTCGTGGGTGCAGACCGCGCGCTTGATGCATGACGCCGAGGGCTTCCTGGCCAAAAACGTGGCCCGCTATGGCGACCCATTTTCGTCAGCCATACGAGACGGCACCGTCGTGTTCACCGGCCGCCCCGACCTCGTGCGCGAGGTCTTTGCCGCCCCCACCGACGTCATTTCTCCCTACGCCCCCACCCACATCGCGTCGGTGCTTGGTCCCCACGCGTTGATCCTGCTGACCGGCAGTGCCCACAAACATGAGCGCGCCATGGTCATGCCGCTGTTTCACAGCGCCCACCTCAGCACCTACACCCGCGCCATGGTCGAGGTGACCCGCCACCACGCCTCCCAACTGCCCGCTGGCGACTTCAACAGCCTCGACCTCTGCCAACGCATCGCCCTCGACGTTGTGCTGCGCGTGATCTTCGGCTTCACCGACCCCCGCCGGCACCAACAGGCCCTCGCCCTGACCCTCGACTTCGTGGGCGCCATCCACCCCCTGTCCATCTTCTTCGACGCCATGACCAAACACCTGCCCACCGTTGGACGCCTGGCCCGCTGGCCGAAGGCGTCGGCGACGCTGGCGGCGTTCTTGGGTGCCGAAATCAGCCGACGACGTCAGCCCGACCATGTCCCGGGCCACACCGTCCTCGATCTGTTGATGGGCATCCGCCACGACGACGGCTCGGTGCTGTCCGACGACGACATCTGCGACCAGCTGCGTACCTTTTTGGTCACGGGCCATGAAACCACCGCCGGCGGCATGGCCTGGGCCCTGGACGCCGTCCACCGCGACGCCGCGATCGGGGATCGATTGCATGACGAACTCGCCGGCATCACCAGCAGCGACGACGTCGAGGGCCTTGAAGCGATGGGCCGCCTGCCATTTCTGGGCGCCGTCTGCGACGAGGCGCTGCGGCTGCATCCCGTGATTCCCTATGTGCCCAAGCGGGTCGCGGCCCCGTTCAGCCTCGACGGTCGTGAGCTTCCCATCGGCACCGGCATCTTTGTCGCCAGCGCCCTCGCCCACATGAACGAAGCGGTGTTTCCCGAACCGTGGCGCTTCCGCCCCGAGCGCTTCCTCGAGAGGAAGCCGACGGCGTTTGAGTACTTTCCCTTCGGCGGAGGCGCCAAGCGCTGTCTGGCGGCGGGCTTCGCTGTGCACGAGATGCGCATCGTCCTTGGCACCCTGCTGACCCACCACCACTTCCAGGCCCGGGGCAAGCCGCTGTACGCGGTCCATCACGGCATTTCACGGGGCCCGGCTCGGCGCGGGCCGCTGACGAACCTGCCCACCACCACATAGCCCGCCGCAGCCTGAACCGCGACGGCTCAGGCTGCAGAAGGCGTCGAGGCGGACGCTGGTCATGGCCGGTCCATCGCCAGGCTCGAGTACAAGGTGGGTCTATGTAGGGAGAAGGGGGAGTTCGAGCGACCCCGGATGACCCACGGTACCATCGGCTGCGGCGTCTGGACCCACGGCATCGGTCGATCGACCGATAAGCGAGTGCCTTGGATTGGATCTGGCCGATACTGCCCACAAGATCTCACGAGGTTTTTCATGCCCGTCAATCCAACCATTCGCTCTTTGGCCCAAGACGGTCGCATCAGCCTGGGCGACGCCCAGAAACTGAAGGAGGCCGTGAGCGCCGGCACCGTCAGCCGCGCCGAGGCCAGCGACGCCACGTCCCGCTACGCCGAAGCGATGGACCAGGACGCCCATGCGCTGCTGGGCGACAGCTTTCAGTCCAACGGCCGGGCCCGGCTGAGCAGCCTCCCCGACAGCCTGCTGGGCCAGACGCTGCAGAAGGGCATGCGCAGCGAGGGCGTGTCGATGCTGCAGCGGGGCCTGATGGCCGCCGGTCTGTCGTCGCAAAATGCCAGCGTCGCCCTGCCCTCGGGCGCCGACGGCATCTTTGGCGGAGAGACCGAAAAGAGCGTGCGGGCCTTTCAGCGCAGCAGCGGCCTGCCCGAGAGCGGCAAGGCCGATCCCGCCACGCTGCGGGCCCTGAACCAGGCCCTGGCGGGCAGCCAGCACCCGACCCCGAGCCGCCCCACGACGCAGACGCCAGCGGCGACAACGCTTCCCGCCGCCACCACGGTGCGCCCCTCAACGGGCTTGCGCCGTCCAGAGACCGCGGCGCCGACGACGACGCCGACCACCACGCCGACCACGGCTGCGCCAACGACCGCGTCGACGACGACGACGTCGCCCAAGACTCCCATCGCCCGCGCCGCCCCCACCGTCGGCAGCACCCTGCCCGAGGGCGTTGCTCCCGGCACCCCGGAGGCCGTCGCCGCCGCAAGCCGGGACCTCGCCACCGGCGCCCGCGCCGCCCACTACGGCACCGTCAATCCCTGGAAGAACATCGACCCCAACCATGCCGTCCCCGTCGACGTGCGCATGGGCGGCCTTGCCAACCGCTGGAAGTGCAACCTCTTTGGCGGCAATGCCCTCGCCGCGGCCGGCTTTGAGCCGCCGTATTACGGCAAGAGCGGCAAGGGCGAATACCCGTGGCCGAGCAGTGGCAGCGATGGGCGACGCCGTCGGCGGAACACCGCGCCCGCGCCACCGCCGCCGGCGAGACCGTCGTCGACCACGCGCGGGCCGCCCGCAACCAGTCTCGCTTCGACTTGATGGATGAAGTGCGGCCCACCAGCATCCAAGACCCTGCCGCTCGCCTGAAGCGTGTGGAGGAGCTGCTGGCCAGGGTGCAGCCCGGCGACGTCGTCACCGCCGACCACGCCGGCGCGGCCGGCTCCGACGGCGGCCATGTGCGGGTGTGCGTCGGCCGCGACGACACGGGCCGACCCCTGTTCGCCCAGGCCAAGCAGCAGAGCGCCGAGGTCGTCGCCGAGGGCGCCACCGACGCCAACTGGCTCAACGAAGACGCGATCTACATCCTTCGTCCCAACACGCCCCGCGTCCAGGCCCCGTAGTCGACGCTGGCAGCGACGACAGCGACGACAGCGACGACAGTCATGAAAAAGCCCTCCGCCGCGGGAGGGCTTTTTCATGGGGTCGAGGCGGTCGTCACGGCGTGGCTGGGGCCGGCGGCGTCGGCGGCGTCAGCGCTGCCGCCGCCGCCAGCACTTCCTGGGCGTGCAGGGCGGGGTCGACGTCTTGAAAGACGCGGGCCACGCGGCCGTCGCGGTCGATGAGCACCGACACCCGCTGGGACAAGCCCAACATCGACGACACACCCCACGCCCGCAAGATGGCGCCGTCGACGTCGGCGAGCAGCGGAAAGGGCAGCTTGTGCTCGGCAGCGAAACTCGCGTGGGAGGCCACGTCGTTGGTGGAGACGCCGACAATGGCGACACCGGCTTGTTCGTAGCGCTGCCACGCGTTGCGGAAGGCACAGGCCTCGGTGGTGCAGCCGGGGGTGCCGTCACTTGGGTAGAAAAACAGCACCAGGGGCTTGCCGAGGAATTCCTGGTTGGTGCGGAGCTGGCCCGTCTGGTCCCGGGCGGCGAAGGCCGGGGCCGGCGTCCCGACCGCGGGGAGGGTGGACCCGGTGGTGGCGCACGCCGTCGACACAGCAGCAGCCACCAGGGCAGCCGCCGTCATCACCATGGCCAGACGGCGGGCGAGAGACGGGGTCGCCGCGGTCGGCAGGGTATTTTCGTTCATGGGTGGGCTCCTGGGCGCGAGTGTAGCCACGAGGGTGCCGGCACGCATCACACCTTCGACGAGTGGACTGCTGTTGGACTGCTGTTGGACTGTTGTGGGGGTGGTCGTTGCGGCTGTAGCAGGCTGAGGCGAAAATGGCCGAAGGCCAATTTTCACCCAGTCCTGCGTCTCGGGAGGGGGCCCCCGATCCAGCTCAGCTCACCGGGGGGAGGGTCTGGAACAGACCCTCCAGAAGAACAGCAGGCGAGGTGACAAACGACGGGTTCGTTTTCACCTCAGCCTGTCAGGCGATGTTTGGCTGTGGGCCCAGGGGAACCTCCAGCCGAAAAGCGCTGCC
>CAJBHN010000349.1 GCA_903952805.1 uncultured Myxococcales bacterium
TCATTTTTTCCATTTCCGCGATCCATCCATCCACGCCTTCGTCGCCGAGCGCCTTCCCGCCGGCGTCCTGCGACGGGTGGACCGCCGTGCCCGCGTCATCGACGTCGACGGCTGCGAAGTGCCCTTTCCCTACCAGGCTCACATCACGGCCTTGCCCGAGGAGGCTGCGCGGCGGTGTCTCGTCGACCTGTGGCATGCCGAGCACCGGCGAACGGTTCCGACGACGACGACGACGCCGACCTCGCAGCCGTCCTTCCGACGCTGGTTGCATGACCGGCTCGGCCGGGGCCTGAGCGAACGCTTCTTGATCCCCTACAACGAGAAGCTCTACGCCACCGACCTCGACACCCTCGACGCGGGATGCATGGGACGCTTTTTTCCGACGGTGCACTTTGCCGACGTCGTCGACGCCGCCCCCAAAATCTGGGGCTACAACACCAGCTTCACCTACCCCGTGACCGGCGCCGTCACCTACATCGACGCCCTGCGCCGTGACCTCGACCCGGCCGACCTCCTGCTGGGTGAACCCGTGCAGGTCATCGATGTCGCTCAGCAGGTGGCGACGACGACCAAGCGACGAATTCGCTATCGCCACCTGGTGACGTCGGCGCCCCTGCCGCAGACGCTGGCGATGTGCGGGCTGCCGGTGGACCCCTCCACCTGGTCATGGAACCGGGTGCTCGTGTTCAACCTGGGGTTCGACGCCAAGGGGCCGCTGCGGGGCGGCAGCGACGGCGACACCCACTGGCTCTATGTGGCCCGGACCGACGTGCCGTTTTATCGGGTGGGTTTCTACGATGCGATCACCGGCGCCGACCGCTTGTCCCTGTACGTCGAGGTGGGGCTGCCGGCCACCGGTCCTGTCGACGTGCCGGCGCTGCGGACGGCGTGCCTGGCTGCCCTGCAGCGCCTCGGCGTCGTCACGAGCCAACGCCTGATCAGCGAACACACCGTCTTGATGGACCCCGCCTATGTGCATTTGACCCCGAGGGGCATGGCGGCGACGACGACGGCGTTGGCGACGCTGAAGACCCATCAGGTCCACTCCATCGGCCGCTACGGCGCCTGGACCTACTGCTCCATCGAGGACAACCTGCTGCAGGCCCGCGCTCTCGTCGACGGACCCCTGCGTGGGGTTTCTTGAGGCCCTGAGCGTGAAGAGCCGATGCCCACGGGCAATGCGTCTGCTATGAGCCCACCGTGGTCTTGCCCTCCACCGTCCTGCCATTTCTCGCCTCGCTGGCGGCCTTGCTGGTCGCCACCAGCGTCATCGGCGACGGCATCCATGCTCTGCTCCATGTGTCGTTGCGCGGTCGCGGGCCTTGGCGCTGGCCGGGGCTGTTGCACCACAGTCATCACAGGTTTCTCGATGAGCACCTCGCGTTTCACGAGGAGCGCTACCGGCTCAACGTCGCCTTGCATCAGGTCCCCGAGCTGCTGATGCGGCTGCTGGTGGCGACGGTCCTCGCCTTGGCTGTCGACCTCGACAGCGACGTCCTTGGCGCCCTCGCCGCCGTTGCTGGCATCGATTTCGGCATGGTGGTCATGCGCCGTGGTCGAGACCGATTCCATCCGACCCAACGGCCGGTGGGGCCGCCCGCGTCCGGCATCGTCGTCGACAGCGCCTACCATGCGTTTCATCATGTCTTCCCCGAGCACTTCCTCGCCGCCCACCTGCAATTGCTCGACCGGGTGCTGGGGCGGCTCCTGCCCCTGCAGGGACGTCGCGTCGTGGTCGTGGGGGCTTCCGGCTATTGCGCCGACCTCGCCGTCGCCCTGTCGACCGAGGGCGCAGACGTGGCGCACCAGGCCGAAGACGCCATTGATGTCGAAGCCATCGGCGCTGCGGACGTGGTTGTCTTGGGGCATGGCGCCGGCTGGCGAGACCACCGGGCCTACGAGGTCATCGTGGCGGCAGCCCTGGTCAAGCGCCCGGCGGCATCGGTCTTGCCTCTTGATGTCTGGGCCATCGGGGAGGACGCAGCCTGGCTCGCTCGTCGGGCCGTGTTCGCCGACCGCGTCATCTTGCGTCAGCTGCGTCGGGGGCCGACCCTGGGGGCGACGACGACGCTGTTTTGGCTCAAGCGCGGGGCCCGCGACCTGTAACCGGGGACGCAACGAGGGCCAGCACATCGGCGGGGGTATTCACGTTGACAAGGGCGTCGGCGTCGTCGCCGACATCGACCTCGACGGTGACGGCGATCCGGAGCCGTCGTTCACCGCGAGCGAGCGCTGCGTCCAGTCGCGTGGCCGCGCTGGCGTCGACCAGCAGCGGCAGGGGCTCGCCGATGAAGGCGAAGCCGTTGCCGGCAGTGCCGTCGCTGCGGTCGTCGAGGTCAACGGCAGCGACCAGCAGGCGTCGCAGCATCGATGGAGTCAAACGCGGTTGGTCGACGGGAGCCACCAGGTAGCGGGTCGCCCGTCCCGAATGCAGCAGGGCCGCCACGGCGCCCAGTGGGCCTTCATGGCTGTCGCTGATGTCGGCGTCAGGGCCGCCCACGACGACGACGCCGTCACACACGGCAGCCAGCGCAGCACGCACACTCTCGGCCATCGCGCGGCCATCGACGACCACATGGGCCTTGTTGGTGCCCATCCGCGTCGAACGTCCACCAGCGAGGATGGCTCCCAGCAGTCCCGCCCTCGGTCGAGTCTCCATGTGCGTGATCCCCGTGCGTGGAGCCGACTCGTCCGCGTCGCTCAGCTGGCCAAGGTGCCCTGCAACGACAGCGGCGTGGCCCGCACGATGACGACCTCGGCAAGGGTGCCCACCAGGTCGGCGGTGCCGTCGAAGGCGACGATGTGGTCGCCGCGCGTGCGTGCCGTCAGACGTACCAGCCCGTCGACGCGGGCCGGTCGGACCTTCTTGCCCAGCGAATGGAGCACCGCACCGTCGTCGTCGCGGGGCGCTTCGTGCTCCTTGGGGTCAAGTTTGGCGGCGCCCTCGACGAGGACCTGGACGCGCTGACCCACCATGGCCTCATGGTGCTGCAGCGCAATCTCCTGCTGGACCCGCAGCATCTCGTTGTTGCGACGACGTTTGACCTCGTCAGGAACGTCGTCGGCGTCGCGGCGATGGGCCACCGTGTTTGGTCTCGGCGAGTACTTGAAGACGTACGCCGTCTTGTACCGAACCGCCCGCAGCAGCGCGAGGCTGGCTTCGAATTCTTCCTCGGTCTCGGTCGGGTAGCCGACGATCATGTCGCCGACGATGGCGACATCGGGCATCCGTGAGCGGGCCCGCTCGATGAGCTGCAGATAGCTCTCGGTGGTGTAGCCGCGGTTCATCAGCTTGAGCATGCGGTCGCTGCCCGACTGCGCAGGGATGTGCAGGAAGCGGCACATGCGTGCCGACGACGCCATCACGTCGAGCGTCTCGTCGGTGAAGTCGCGCGGATAGCTGGTGAGGAAGCGCAGCCGCTGCATGGACGGCACCTCGTCGTGGACGCGCTTGAGCAGCTGAGCGAAGTTGGTGGAGCCGTGGACGTAGTGGTTGATGGTCTGACCAAGAAGCGTGATTTCGATGGCCCCGCCGTCGACGAGCTTTTGAACTTCAGCAACAATGGCGTCGGGATCGCGATGGACCTCGGGCCCGCGCGTGAAGGGGACGACGCAAAACGAGCAGAACTTGTTGCAGCCGCGCGTGATGCGGACGTAGGCCTGGGTATGTTTGGCGTCCTCGTCGACGAGGCGACCGTTGTCGAGGGCTTCGAGGCGATCCATCGCCGCGTCAAGGGTGCTGCTGCGGCGGTTGGTATGGCCTGACAGGGCAACCTGCTGGTGCGCGCGGGCTTTGGGCCGATCGACGCGCAGTTGAAGCCGCTCAGTCTCTATCTGCTGTAGCAGCGTCGGCAGGCGATCGAGTTCTGATGGCCCCACGACGATGTCGAGATGCTTGAGCTTCTTGGCGAGGTCGCCACCGGTGCGCTCCGCCATGCAGCCGAGCATCCCGACGATGAGGTCGGGTTGTTCGACCTTGCGACGTTGCATGACGCCGAGGCGCGACAAGACTTTTTGCTCGCTCTGGGCTCGAACAGCGCAGGTGTTGTAGAGCACGACGTCGGCGTCTTCGGCTTCTTTGACGAAGCGGTAGCCGAGGGTCAGCAACTGGTCTCTGACCAGTTCGCTGTCGAGGATGTTCATCTGGCAGCCGAAGGTCTCCAAGAACACCCGCTTGCCGGGGGCGGCTGTGGCGTTGGAACCTTCATCGTCGACGATGCGCAGGGCGGTGACCATGGCGAGATCGTACCGCTGGATATCGCGGGTGCAATCCGGTTGCGCAGGTGGTGTCAGGCCTGGCCAAGCGCCAGACGGGGCGGCGTGCTGCCCACCGCCAGTTTGAGCGCGTTGACGAGGCCGAGGGACAAGAGCGTCCGGGTGCCGTTATTGACCGCCAACAGCCGCGTAAACAGCGTCGGGTCGCGGGCCAGGCGGGCGATGGCCCGACGGGCAAAGTACGGGTGCCGCGCCAGGGTGACCAGCCCGTGGGTGAGAATGGCATGGTCGCGAAACGCGCTGCCCCGGGCGCTGGCGTAGGCGCCAAAGGCGGTGTCGACGTCGACGGCGGACCCATCGGTCGCCAGGATGCGGGCGATGGCGTCTTCGGCCAGGGCGGCCGTCTTGAGCGCCAGGCTCATGCCCTCGCCGGTGATGGCGTCGACGTAGCCGGCCGCGTCGCCGATGAGCACAGCGCGGCCCTGCCATACCGCCTTGCTCTTGACCCGCAGGGGGCCACAGGCGAGTGCCTTGTCGATGGGCTCGGCGCCGAGCAGTCGTTGTCGCAGTGGCTCGCAGCCCTGGATCAGGGACATCAAGCGTGCGTCGGGGGGGCCGACCGCGCCGGTCATCAACGGCTTCTCGACCAGGGCCGCTATGCCGACGACGTCGTTTTCCACCGGCGTCACGTAGAGTTCGTGGCCGCCAGCGACATGGACCTCGACCCGCTCGGGCATGGGGCTGCCCGGGTTCAAGCGGAAGTGCTGGCGGAGGGCGAAGCGAGGTGTGCGGGGAGGGCCGCCGTCGAGGCCCAGCCGATGGCGCACCATCGAGCGGGGCCCGTCGGCCCCAACGAGGAGGCGGCCTCGCAGGGTCGTCTCGTTGTCGAGAGTAACGGTCACCCCATCGCTATCGGTGGCGACGTCGATGGCGCCGGCATGCACCAACGTGGCACCGGCGCTGGCTGCGCGCGCGCGCATGGCGGCATCGAGGTGACGTCGACGGATGCCGCGACCGCGAGCGCCGCCTTCGAAGTCGCCGCGGGCGACGACGCCGTGACAGTGGTAGAGAATGCCGACGAAAGGTTGTCCACCACAGAGTGACACGAGGTCGCCACAGCCCAACCGGTCCAGCAGTTCCAGGCCATGGGGCAGCAGCCCCTCACCGCAGGGCTTGTCGCGGGGGAAGTCGGCCTTGTCGACGACAGCGACGCTGATGCCGCGTCGGGCCAATCCCAGGGCGATCGCGGCGCCGCCGAGGCCTCCGCCCACCACAATCACATCAGCGTCAGGTGATCCCATGCGCCTTGGATGCCATGCTGCCAGCAAGGGTGCACGTGGCTTCGGCTTGGCCTGCCTCGAAGGGCTGGTCAGCCGTCGCTGCCGTCTTGGGCCAGGCCATTCAAGATGGCGAACGCCGACAGCAGCGTGTTGTCGCCGCGCTTGAGCAAGACCCCCAGCAGTTCGGGATCAGATTCGCCATGCAAGAACGCCGCCAGTCGTACCCTCAATTCCTGTCGGCGGTGGGGGAGAAAGAGTGGGTCGTCGCTGCTGTCGTCGCTGCTGTCGTCGCTGCTGTCGTCGCTGCCGTCGTCGCTGCTGTCGTCGCTGCTGTCGTCGACAGCCGTGCCGAGCTCATGGTCGCCGGTGTGGACGACATCGTCCACGTCACTGCCGACCAGCGACAGACGCAGGTGGGTCCGCAGCTGCGCCAGCGGTAGAGCATTGACGGTCGCTGCGGCCGTCACCCACCCTCTGCGGGCCTGCCAGAGCGCAAAGCGCCCCTGGCCAAGGTGCTGATTGTCCTGGGGGCGGCCGCTGATCGCCAACAGCGCCCCCGTCTCGGTGGCCACACGGCAGCCCCGCGCGTCGAGGTCGAGGCGGTCGGGCTCGCCTGACACCTCGACAAAGACCCGCTGGCGGGCGGCGGCCAGCAGGACCATCCGCATGTCAATGTCGAGGCCTGCCGGGGCGTTGGGCAAGCGTCGTCCCTGCAGTCGCATCAAGCCGTGGAAGCGGCCGCTGCTGATGGCGGACAGCACGCGGGCCGTCGCCAGGCCCCGATCAACCGTGACGTCGGGCGGCACACTGACGTCGCCGAGCACGACATCGACGGCTGCGCAGATGTCATCGAGGACGTTGCTTCCGAGTGTCTCCAGCGTGCCGTTGGTGGCGACCATGGCTCCGTTCAGGTCGATGCCGACCTCGACACCGCAGAGGATGTCGACGCCAGTGGTGCTGCCGATTCGACGGGCAGCCTGGCGAAATCGTCGACGCGCTTCGTGCTCGACAAGCTCGACGGCGGGCCGCACCCAGATGGCCCAGCGTCGTCCCCTTCGACCCAGCGCATGCGCGAGCTGCAGGGCGTCGCTGGCGGTGCGAGCCCGCAGATGGGTCTCGCCGATGAGATCCTGGTCCTCGACGAGAGACGGCAGTCGGCCAGCGATGGCGGCTTCGATCTCGCCTTCGCCCTCGCGCAACTCGGGGGGAATGAATGGTAGACCAAGGGCGGCGAAGACGTCGTGCTCGTCGGTACAGGGGCTCAGGCGTCGGGCAAGCTGGCGATTGTCCTCGCCGCGACCACGCCCTCGCAGCTTCCGCTCCCATACGCCCACCTCTGACAGCGCGAGCTTGTGGGCGTTGGCGCGGAGGCGCATGGCGATGTTGTGGGCCTTGCTGCCGGTGAAATAGTGCTGACCGGCACCCCAGTTCTCGGCGGCGACGAGGCGCAGGTCGGCCTGGACGCCGTTGTCGAGGATGACCGACGCCCGGCCATCCCCCGCCATCAGCACCTCGCGCACGCCCGGAAACGCGGTGAAGCGCGTGCTCGACAAGGCTGGTCTGGTGGAGGCGACCAGCACATCGAGGTCGCCGACGGTCTCTCGTCGCCGTCGGGCGCTGCCGGTTTGCTCGGCCTTGATGGTGTGGGGATCGTCGAGCATCCAGGCGACCAGGGCGTCGCCCAGAACGATGGCCTCGCTCAACAGCAGGCGGGCTGGCGGGGCCTGCTTGCGGCCGTCGAGGTCGCGCAGCACGCGCTCGACGGTCAGGGGGCCGATTCCCGGCACCCGCGCCAGCAGCCCGGAGCGGGCCGCCAGTTCCAGGTGTTCCAGCGACGTCACCCCAAGGTGCTCCCACGCGAGTCGCGCGTGGCGCGGGCCCAGACCCCGCACCTGCAGCAGCGCCTGCAGCCCACGTGGCAAGCGTGCGAGGAGCCGCTGGTGTTCAGGGCAGGTGCCGGTCTGCAGAATCTGGTGGACGCGCTCAATGGAGCCAGCACCCAGCCCCGGCACCGACGTCAACTGCCCCAACATCCGCAGGTCCTTCAACGGTGCTCGCAGCCCTTCGATCACGCGGGCGGTGTTGCGAAACGCCCGGGACCGGTAGGTGTCGCCGCCGACGATGGCGAGGAGGTCGCCCATCTCGGCGAAGACGGCTGCGACGGCGGCGTTGTCCACGCTGCCGAGTGTGGAGTCCCCATGCGGGCGGCGCCAGAAACGCACCGGACGCCTCAATGATGGTTGACGGTGCGATACTCATCGTTTTCATTGGTTTGCATATGATTGTGGACCCAAGGTATGTTCCTCTGGACCTCTTGCGCGCCCCAGCCATCACCACAGGAGTCTCCATGCGCCTGTCCGCCATCACAGCCTTCCTCGCCATCGCCGCTGCCGCGCCTTCACAGGCCCGGTTCCCGCGCGACAAGGTCGTCACCGTGGACATGCAAGACGCCAGCATCGTCAACGTGGTCCGTCTCTTTGCCGAGGTCGGCGGCGTCAACGTCGTGGTCGCCGACGACGTCAAAGGCACAGTCACCCTCAAGCTCAAGCAGGTGGGCTGGCGCACCGCGCTGGACGTCGCGCTCAAAAGCGGCGGCTACGGCATCGTCGAGGACGACGGCGTGCTGTGGGTGAGTTCACAAGCCCGCATCGACGCCGACGAGAGCCGCGCCCTCGATCTGGCCGCTGAGCGGGAACGCAAGGGGCCGCTGAACACCCGCCTGGTCCCCGTCAACAACGCCAACGCGACCGACCTCGCCGCGATCGTGCGCCCCCTGCTGTCGCCTCGGGGCACCGTGGCTGTCGACCTCCGCACCAACACGCTCATCATTCGTGACGTCCGTGGCTCGGGCGCCCTCACCACGCCGTAGCGCAGGGCTGTCGTTGGCGCGCTCGGTCGGTATTCTGCGTCGCGATGCCTGTGTTCTATCGCAATCTTGGTGCCGAAGAAGACGACGCGCCGCCACAGCCTGAGCCGCCGTCGCACCTGCGTCTGCTGGCTGACGCCTGGGAGCGCGCCGTCGACGTCGCTGCTGATCTTGGCCTGCACCAGACGGGTCTGCTGGCCTGGCTCAACACGCCGCGGGCCAGGCGGGCCGCGGAGAAACTGGGGCTGCCACTGGCCGGCGCCGATCCCGCCATCGTGGCCGCCGTCCACGACAAGGGATTCTGCGCGCGCGCGGTCAGCAGCGTCGGTTTGCTCGAACCCGAATTGGTGGGCGCCGTCGCCGTCCTCGACGTCCACGAGACCACCGTCGATCGTCTGGTCGCCCTGACGTTGGCGGCGTCGGCCACGCCGTGGGCTGAGGCGGGCCTGATCGCCAAACCCCGTCACGGCACCAGCGGCCGCGGTCGCCTGGACCTGAGGCGGGGCGTGACCATGCGGGCGGCGGCACGGCTGCAGCGGCGCGGTGGCGTCGTCGTCGAACCCTGGCTGCCACGCGTCGCCGACTATTCCAGCCAATGGTGGATCGAAGACACTGGCCTCATCCGATTCGTCGGTGCCACCCAGGCCACCCAAAGTTTTGCGGGCATGTGGCAGGGAGCTCGCATGTGGATCGACGACGACGGCTGCCCGACCGTGCCGGGGCTGGCGGGACGCGAGGTGGTGGACCGCAGCCAACTCATCGTCCGCGAGGCTGCTCGCGCCGGCTACGTCGGGCCCTGCGGCGTCGATGTGTTCTCATGGCGTGCCGTCGATGACAGCCTGCGCTGGCGGGTCTGCGAACTAAACGCCCGCATGACCGGCGGCCTGGTGGCTGTTCTGTTGGCCCATGGACTGGTGCGACGGGGAGCCGCCGGCGCTGGTGACGTCGTTGGTTTCGCCGACGGGGTGGCCAGCGTCCGGGGTGGGAGCGAGGCAAACGGGCGAGCCAATGGGCATTCGAGGTAGGATGCGCTCCGTCCACGGGATCGGCCATGCGGCCGCCCGACCTGAGGAGCCTGCGCATGCCGAGCAAGAAGCCGTCGTCGTCGTCGTCGAAGAAAGCCGCCGATCCTGCCTCCGATCCTGCCGTCAAGCCTGAACCCAAGGTTGGGTCTGCCGTCAAGGCGTCGCGGGCGCGTCACGAAGGCCCCTTCACCCTGGCCATCGACATCGGTGGCACCGGGCTCAAGGCGAGTGTCCTCGACCACGAGGGCAAGATGACCACCGAGCGGGTGCGCATCGACACTCCCCACCCCTGCACGCCGCCATTGCTCGTTGATGGCATCGTGGGCCTTGGCAAGCAGCTGACGGATCTGGGCCAGCGCTGGGATCGCATCTCGGTCGGCTTCCCCGGGCTGATTCGCCATGGCGTCATCCACACCGCACCCAACCTGGGCACAGAGGCCTTCGCCGGCTTCGACCTCAAGAAGGCCCTGGAAGAGAGCCTTGGCGCCGCCGTTCGGGCCGTCAACGACGCCGACATGCAGGGGCTCGCTGCCATCAAGGGCAAGGGGGTCGAGCTGGTCTGCACCCTGGGCACGGGCTTTGGCACCGCCTTGTTCAGCGACGGCCGGCTGCAGGTTCATCTCGAGATTGCCCATCTGCCGTTTCGCAAGGGCGAGACCTACGACCAGCAGCTCGGCGACGCTGCCCGCAAGGCCGAAGGCAACAAGAAGTGGCTCAAGCGGGTCCACGAGGCCATCGCCAACATGGCCACGCTGACCAACTACGATCACCTCGCCATTGGCGGTGGCAATGCCAAGCACCTGGAAGGCGAGGACCTGGCCAAGAACATCACGCTGGTCGACAACAGCGCCGGGATCCTTGGCGGCATTCGCTTGTGGGATGACCGGGTCGGCGACGTCTAGCTCGGCCGCGGTTTTTGTCGTCGAATCGCTGCCGTCGCATCCATCCGGACTCGTCACCGCCGTCCCGTCATGTCCTGCCGACGCCCAAAGCCACCCTTGAGGCCTTCCATGCGCAGTCATGCACCATCGTCGCTCCTCTTCGTCACCGCACTCTGGGGGGCGTCCGCGGTGGGGGCGCGAGAGCCTGCTGTGCCGGTCACCGGGCCGGCGGTGACGCCCGCGGTGGCGCCGTCCGCGGCTCAGGGGGGGGAGAGCGAGGTGCGGGCTTTGGGGCCCCAGAAGTTCATCCTCGACGGCAAGGCGAGCCTGTTCGCCGTGCAGGTCTTCAAAAAGGGAGCGGCGCAGGCGTTGGCCCACGATCACGTGGTGGCGGCGACCAGCATGTCAGGCAGCATTGTCGTCGACCCGACGAACCTGATGTCGGCCCGGGTCGAGGTCACGGTTCAGACCGCGGGCCTCGAAAACGACGCCCCCGCCATGCGCAAGCGGTACCATTTGCCGCTGGAGGTCAGCGAAAAAGACCGGGCCGCCATCTTGGCGAATATGCGAAGCGAGAGCCAACTCGATGTCGAGAAGTTTCCGACCATGCGCTTCGTGTCGACGTCGGTGGTTCCTGGCGTCGGCAAGGCACTGACTCTCAAGGGACAACTGACCATCCACGGCGTCACCCGTGACGTGTCGTTGCCTGTCGACGTGACCGTCACCGACCACACCGTTGATGGCCAGGGTTCGACGCCCATCAAGATGACTGACTTCGGCATCGAGCCCTATTCGGCGTTTCTCGGCGCCGTGAGCAACAAGGACGAGATGATTTTGCATGTTCGCTTGGTTGCGGCCCTGCCGTAACCGTCCCGGCCGCGGCACGGCGCGCGAGTGCCGTGACCGGGACGTAGTTCATACATATCGCGCCGCGGATTTTCGGCTTGCGCAAGGCGCGGCGCAGGGCTGGCCCTCGTCGCCAGACCGAGTACGCAACGACGCTCACGCCGAAAAGATCAAGCGAGATGTGATCACGAAGCCCCGGTCGCGGCACGAGAGGGTAGACTCGGCCCCATGTCGTCCCCGCCCGCGCCCACCGAACACATCCTGAAGGGAATCGGCGTTGCCCCGGGCATTGGCCGAGGCCACGTCCACCTCATCGACCGCCGCCGCCGCCAGCACCCCAAATACCGGGTTGACGTCGACGGCATCCCTGACGAGCTGCGCCGCATCGAAGGCGCGTGGTCTGACGCCAGGGACGCCTTGGCGGCGCTCCAGGAAAAGGCCGGTGAGCACAGCTCCATCGTCGAGGCCCATCTGTTGATGTTGGCCGATCCGATGCTGGTCGAGGGTGCCCGCCGACAGATTGTCGACGACCACAAGTGCGCCGAGTGGGCCATCCGCGCCACGGTGCAGGAGATCCGCGCCCGCTTCGACGCGTTGGGCGATGCCTATTTCCGCGAGCGACGCAGCGACGTCGACTTTGTCGGCGACCGCCTGTTGGACGCCCTCGGCGTTGGCGTTGTCGCTGACGATGACGTCGACAACGATGCCATCGTCGTCGCCCACGACCTGTCCCCTGGCGATGCCATTGCCTTGTCGAGGCGAGGCGTCCGGGCATTTGTCACCGAAGTCGGCGGCGCCACCAGCCATACGGCGATTCTGGCGCGGGCCCTCGAAATACCGGCGGTCATCGCCTGCAAGAGTGTGCTGGAGAGGGCCGGTCGCGGTGAGCCCTGCATCGTCGATGGCGAGCGTGGCGAGGTGGTGCTCTCTCCCAGCCCCGACGTCATTGCCCGCTTTGACGCCGAGGAACAGCGCCGCGCCGTGCGGATTGAGGCCTTGCGCCGCGAGGTCTTTCTCCCTGCCGCCACCCCCGATGGGGTGCGGGTTGCTCTGTATGTCAACGTCGAGATCGCCGAAGAGGTGACCCCCGCCATCGCCCGTGGTGCCGAGGGCGTTGGCCTCTACCGCTCCGAGTTTCTCTTTCTGAACCGCACCACGCTGCCGACGGCCGTGGAACATGAGCGGGTGTGCAGCGCCATCTTGCAGGACCTCGCAGGTCGCCCCGCGACGTTGCGGACGTTCGATCTCGGCAGCGACAAAATGTCGGCAGCGATGCGGGCACCTCGCGAGCAAAACCCGGCCCTCGGCTTGCGTGGTGTGCGGCTTGGCCTGGCAAGGCCCCAGGCCCTGCGGGCGCAGTTGAGGGGCATGGCAGCAGCCTTGTCGGTCCACCGCAATGGTCAAATTCTGGTGCCGATGGTCGGCAACGTCGACGAGGTCCGCGCCGTGCGCGCGATCTTGCACGAAGAACTCGATCAGCTGGCCGCCGAAGGAGTCGATGTCTGGCGCGAGATCAAGGTGGGCGTCATGATCGAACTGCCGTCGGCAGTCTTCATCGCCGACCACCTGGCTGAAGAAGCTGATTTCTTCTCCGTCGGCACCAACGACCTCATTCAATACATGCTGGCCATCGACCGGGGCAACGAGCACGTCGCCCACCTGTATGAACCCCTGCACCCCGCGGTGTTGCGTGCGCTGCAGATCGTGGTGGATGCCGGTCATCGCCACGGCATCCCGGTCGGGCTTTGCGGCGAGATGGCGGCCGACCCCCACCTGGCACCGATCTGCCTGGGCTTGGGTTTTGATTCGCTGTCGATGCCGACGGCGTCGTTACGCGACGTCAAGCACGCCCTGCGCAGCACCAGTCACGCGGATGCAGTCGCGCTGGTCAAGGCCTGTGCCGGCTCTCGAACAGCCGCGGCCGCAACGGCGCTGTTGAACGAAGCGCTTGCCGCTCGTGGTCTCGCCTGAGGGGTCAGCGTACCCGGCGAAAAAATGAGGCAAAACGCTGCTCAGCATCCTCCGGGGCGATGCGCAGCGAATCGACGGTGTGCGACACCATGGAGTCGCCCCCGTTGCCCAGTCCACCAAACAGACCGTTCCGCCCGCCAATGCCCAGCTGGCGCCAGCTCCTTTCGGTTCGACCACCGAGGAAACCCAACAAGGTACCCAAGACCTCCATGAGCATCGATCCCAGGCCGACGTAGGGAGCGGCGCAGTCGCTGCACCAGGGATATTGGTTGATGAGCCAATTGACCTGGCGGAGATCAAGCTCGGCGTCGCAGTTGGTACACGTGACAGCAAAGCGGGCGGCTGGTGCTGCACGAGCCTGCGAACTGGCCAGGGCAAGGCCCGTCGGGACACCAAACGCCTCGGCAGCCTGGGTCCACAAGGCGCTGCTGTCATCGCTTGAAACCCCGGTGACGACGACGTCGGCGGCGACCTCTTTCACGTGGCCCCGAGTGAGGGAGGCCAACTCGCCATCGTCGAGCCAGGCGCCGCCGCAGCCGCCACACAGGTCGACCTGGATGCCGCGCGCCATGGTCATGGTCATTTTCTGGCCGCAACCGGGGCAGACGAGCCGCCGGGGCCCGTCGCTCGTCAGCTCACCGAGCATGGCGCGGCCAATGCGCAGGTGCTCCTCAAAGAGGCGCAACGTCGTGTCGCCGTTGAGAAAGCGGCCGTTGCAGCTGCTGCAGACGTCCTCGAGCCAGGCGCCCATCTGCGAGGCCAGGATGCGGTCAGGGCAGCGGGGGCAATGGTGCAAGCTGGACATCAACGGCATGGGACGTGACCAGCGACGGCTCGTCAATCGCGCGCTACCGGCGTCTTCGGGGACCGGGCCAGGGAGCGTGCGTGAATGTTGCTCGTCGGGCTACGGTCCGCTTGTGAACGAATCGA
>CAJBHN010000350.1 GCA_903952805.1 uncultured Myxococcales bacterium
AGCCTCCTGGTTCCCCACCACGACAGCACGTTTGACGATGGCTCCGGCGAGCGGCGCACGTTGATGAGCGTGCTCGTGTGTCTCCCTGATAACGACCCTGATGATGACCCTGACGGCGACCCTGACGGCGAGCCGCCGTCGACGCGCTTTGTCGTCGACCCGCTCCGCCATCTGCCGGTGCGGGAGCGGGAATTTGCCGATGGCGACCGCGCCGCCGATGACGGCGATGTGCTCGCCGATGTGGCCCATCGACCTGGCCGTGTGATCGTGTTTGATCATCGCTTGCGCCACGAGGCTTGTCGTCATCGTGGAGCGTCGCCGCGGGTGGCGTTGCGCACCGATGTCTTCTTTCAGCGGTGCGCGGCGCGGGCGCTGTCGTCGTCGTCGTCGTCGTCGTCGTCGTCGTCGTCGTCGTCGTGGCCCGCGGTGCCCGACACGGCGGTGGGTCGGGCGCTGGTCCGGGACCCGGTGTTGCATGACGCGGTGGTGGCGGCGGTGGCGCGCGGCGAGGATCCCGTCGCGTTCGCGCTGCATACCGGCTTCTTCGACGACGGCAGCGAGCGCGGGTCGGGTGATGACCTGCCGGGCGCGGACCCGGCGGTGTTGACCACACCGTTGGCGCCGCTGGTGGCGGAGCTTGGTCGACGCGGTGACGACGACCGGCGGCCGCTGGTGGTGTTGGTGATGACCGGGGCGCTGGCGCCGGTGCACGATGGCCACGTGCAGGTGCTCACGCTGGCGCGCGAGGCCCTGGTGGCCCGTGGCTGCCACGTGCTGGGGGCCATCTTGTCGCCCGACCACGACGACTACGTCGACACCAAGGTCATGGCCGAGGGTTCGAGTCGGTCGTTGCGCAGCAGCGCTGCCGGGCGCCTGGCGCTCGCGACCGCGGCGGTCGTCGACGAGCCGTGGATCGTGGTGGACCCCTGGGCGGCGCTGATTGCCGACCGATCATTGCCCTACACCGACATCCTGCGGCGCACCGAGAGGACCCTGAACCACCATCTGTCGACGGGGCGACCGGTGCATACCGTGCTGGTGTGCGGCGGCGACAACGCCCGCTTTGCGCTGGCGTTCACGGGTGCACCCGCTGGCATCGACGGGGTCCCCCGCGTGGTCGTCGTGCCCCGCGTCGGGGCCGAGGCCGAGGTGGCGCGGGTGCAGGCCCATCCAGCCGTGCGACACGACCCCCGCATCGTCTTTGCCGCCGGCGTGCCGCCACCGCTGGCGTCATCGCGCATCCGCGCCGACGACAGCGACCACCAGGTGCCGGTGACGGCGCGGGCGTTGTGGCGGGCGTGGGGGTCGTCGTCGCCGTCGTCGTCGTCGCCGACGTCGCGTCGCCCCCGCGTGGTGCTGCGCGACGAGGGGGGCTGGGCCCTGGCTCCCTTGCTGGCCACAGGCGTCAGTGACGACAGTGCCACCCGCGCCTGGGGCAGCTTCGCTGCCGACGTCAGGACGGCCCTGGCTGATGCCGGCGTCGATGTCGAGGTCGTCCACCTCGCCGACCAACGCGCTTCGGTGCAGGCCGCGTTGCAGCGGCTGCGGTCGTCGGTGCGGGGCCTGCCGGTCGTCAGCCTCGACCCCTGTTTGCCCGCCGAGCACAACCTCGCCGTCAGTCGGGTCTTTGTGCTGGGCCACCATGATCGCCACGGCGTGCTGCCCGCCCTGCACGCGCGCCCGGGGTCGCCACCGTTGTCGACCCAGCTGGCCGCCCTCCCCAAGGGCGGCGTGGTCCTGCTCGACGACGACCGCGCCACCGGCCGCACCATCGCCGAGGTCCGGGCCTGGTTGGCGCCGCGCAGCACGGTGCACGACGTGGTGTTCGCGATGCCTCCGGTCGACGACGGTGTCGACGACCACCTCGACGACGTGGTCGACGACGTGGTCGACCTGCGGGACTTGTTGTTGGGGGCCCGCGAAGGCGGCCTCGTCGTGCGCCTGCCATCGGGTCTGCTGGCGCGTGCGCCGTATCTGCTGCCGTGGGTGCCGCCGTCGTGGCGGTTGCCGGTGTCGCCGTCGGTGGATCGTGCGGTGTCGCTGGCCATCTGGCGGGCCAACGCCCGCTTCTGGGCCCGGCTGCCGGTGCGCGTGAGCATTGCTGATGCCTGGCCGTCCCTGCAGCCCCTGCTCACGCTGTCGAGGTGGCCAGCGACGACGCCGCTGCTGACGGTGGCGACGGCGATGGTGCGGGCGCTGTCTGGTTGACTGTCGGAGTGAGGCGCGCCCCGTTGCGGTGGTGACGTCGTGTTGGCACCGAGCCGTCATGCGTCATCTCCCCGGTCACGTCGCCCTCGCCCTCACCGCCCTGCTCGCCGTCGTCGCTGGCGGCGTCCACGCCGACGAGGGCATGTGGCTCATCAACGAATTGCCCCGGCCCGCCATCGAGCAGGCCACTGGCATAAAGCTCGACGACGCCTTCGTGGCTCGCGTGCAGAAGGGGGCGCTGCGCCTCGCCAACGGCTGCTCGGCGAGCTTTGTCGGCACAAACGGCCTGGTGATGACCAACCACCACTGCGTGCGCTCCTGCCTCGAGGAGCTCTCCACCGGCGGCAAGGACTTGTTGAACAAGCCCTTCGTCGCCAAGAGCGAGAAGGACGAGCTGCGCTGCACCAAGTTCGAGCTCAACCAGCTGCAGGAGATCACCGACGTCACCGACCAGATCTTGCGGGCCACCGCCGGCAAGGACGGCGCCGCGTTTGCCGAGGCCCTCAAGGTCGAAAAAGCGCGCCTCGAGAGCGCAAGCGCCAACAACGACCCCACCCGCCGCTGCGAGGTCATCACCCTCTTCGACGGCGCCCGCTTCCATCTCTACCGGCAGCGCCGCTTCCAGGATGTGCGCCTCGTGCTCGCGCCGGAATTTCCGATGGCGGCCTTTGGCGGCGACCCCGACAACTTCGCGTTCCCCCGCACCGGCTTCGACGCCGCGTTTGTGCGCGTGTATGAAAATGACGCACCTTTCATCACCAAGGACGCGCTGTCGTTTGCAGCGACGACGGCCAAAGATGGCGACGCCGTCTTCGTCGTTGGCCACCCCGGCGGCACCGAGCGCACCCGCACCGTCGCCCAGCTCGTCTTTCAGCGCGATGTGGCCCTGCCGTGGAACATGCTGCGGCTGGCCGAGTTGCGGGGCCGCCTCGACGAGTGGATGGCCGCCAACCCGCTGCGGGCCGTGCGGGGCAAGGCCCGGCTGCGCACGATCGAAAACGGCCTGAAGGCCCTGCGCGGTCGCCACGAAACCCTGGCCCGCCCCGGCTTCATGGAGGCCCGCGCCACCGCCGAACATGAGCTGCGCCGCAGCGCCGGCCCCGTCAGCCAACAGGCCTTCACCGGCATCGACGAGGCCACCCGCGCTGCCGCCCGCCTGTGGGCCGACTACCGCTTGCTCGAGGTCGGTGAGGCCTTTGGCGGCGACCTCTTCCCGATGGCCCGGGCCATCGTTCGCGCCACCGTCGAGAGCGGCAAGGCAGACACCGCCCGCCTCCCCGAGTTCAGCGCCGCCCGCATCGCCCAGGTGCGACAGCTGGTGGCGAGCACCGCCGTCATCGTCGTCGAGGACGAGACCGCCCTGCTCGCCTGGTCGCTGCACCGCTTGCGCAACCTCAAGGGCATCGACGACCCCCTCGTCAAGCTCCTGCTGGGCACCAAAGACCCAAGCGCCGTCGCCAAGGCCATGATCACGACGACGAAGCTCAAAGATCCAAAGCTCCGCGCCGCCGCCTTCGACGGCGACGCCGCCGCCCTCAAGCTCCTCGACACCGACCCCCTCATGCAGCTCGCCCGCCAGGTCGACGCGGCCGCCCGCGCCGTGCGCAAGGCCTGGGAAGACGAGGTCGAGGCCAAAGAGACCAAGGCTGGCGAGGTCATCGCCAATCTCCGCAAGAGCCGCCCCGGCGCCACGTCGACGTACCCCGACGCGACGTTTTCGCTGCGCCTGTCGTACGGCAGAGTCGCCGGCACCACGACCGCGCCGCCGATGACGACGGTCGGCGACCTGTTTTCCCGCAGCGGCACCGCCGCCCCCTTCCTGCTGGCCCCGACGTGGACCAAGGCCAGGCCCCTGCTCAATCCCCTGACGCCGATGAACGTCAGCACCACCAACGACATCATCGGCGGCAACTCGGGCTCACCGTTGTTGAACGCCGACGGGGACATCACCGGCCTCGTCTTCGACGGCAACCTCGCCTCCCTCGGCGGCCGCTACGTCTACGAAGCCGACGTCAACCGCACCGTCGCCGTCCACGCCGACGCCATCCTCGCAGCCCTCCAGCACGTCTACGGCGGCACCCGCGTGCTCGCAGAGATAGAGGCCTCTCGCCGTCGCTGAGCGACGTTGGCTGCGCCGTGCGTTGGGCGAGCCCATCATCCCGTCTACGTACGCGAATCTCACCCGCGTCATCACCGCCAAGTGATGAAGCAATGTTCGGCACGGCGTCTTCGCGTCCACGAGCCGCCTGCGCGCACAGGTGGTGCCCCGGCCATCGTCGACCCCACCGCCGTCGCAGAGCCCGACCCGGTCAAGCTACCGCCTCGATTGGGCTGCGCTGTTGAAGCGGGTCTTCGCCAGGGCCTCGCGCGCCCCCCCGATGGCCGGAGCAGGGTGATGCTCAGATTGCCTCGATCCAGAAACCGGCCCGTATTCTTTTCTATCCGCGGTAAGGTGCAGGCGTGTCGAAAGCGCTGCAGCTTGGCCGGTATCTGCTCGTCCGTCGCCTCGGCGGCGGCGGCATGGGCGACATCTTTCTTGCGCGCCAGCAGGGCATCGGCGGCATCGAGCGGTACGCCATCATCAAGACGCTGCGGTCCGAGTTCGCCGACGACGCCGGCTACAAGGAACAGTTCCTCGATGAAGCGCGCGTCGCTTCGATGTTGAGTCACCCCAACATCGTCGCCACCTGGGACATGAGCGAAGACAACGGCGTCACCTACATCGCGATGGAATACGTCGCCGGTGTCGACCTGCTGCAGCTGCAGCACGAGGCGCACCGCATGCTCGGCGACACCGGGGTGCCGGCCTTCATCTCGGCTGCTGTCGTCCGCGACGCCGCCCTTGGTCTCGACTACACGCACCACGCCGTCGACGAGCAGGGTCGGGCGATGAACGTCGTCCACCGCGACATCAGCCCGCAGAACGTCATGATCCGCCAGGACGGGCTCGTGAAGATCGTCGACTTCGGGCTGGCCCGCTCGACGATGCGCCAGTACAGGACGGCGAACTCGAACACGATCAAGGGGAAGCTCGCGTACATGTCGCCGGAGCAGGCAAGCGCCGGTCGAATCGACGGTCGTAGCGACCAGTACTCGCTTGGTGTCGTGTTCTGGGAGCTGCTCGCGAGCCGAGCGCGGTTCCAGAACGAACACCCGATGGCGATTCTTCTCGCCATTGCCAGCGAGGATGTGTCGCCACCGTCATCGGTGCGCCCCGACATCGATCCCGCGCTCGACGCGATCGTCGGCAGGATGCTGGCGCGAAACCCGAATCACCGGTTTCCCCGCATGCGCGACGTCGCCGACGCACTCACCGCGTGGCTGCAGGCAAAAGCCACGTCGGTCGACGTCGCGGGCTTCGTCCAGCAGGTCGCCGGCGCGACGATTCAGACCCGCGTCAAGGTCACGGCCACCGATGACCTCGCGTTGCGGTCGGCTCTGCCCCGCGATGTGGTTGCACCGATTCCTGTCGCCCAGCAAACCGAGGAAGCGACGTTGCCGGCTGTGCATACGCCGTCGACACCTGCTCCGGCGTCGGCGCCTCCAGCGCCGGCGGCAGCCGCGGCGCTCGGTGCGCACGTGGCAACGCCCGGCGTGTTCGTCGGCGTCGGCGAAGCCCTGCTGGCTTCGCCACTGAATCCTTTGCTCTCGCCGCTG
>CAJBHN010000351.1 GCA_903952805.1 uncultured Myxococcales bacterium
ATAAAGGCACCGAACAATTGAAGCCACCAGAGCTTCAGCGATTTGTGCAAGGGATTTGCTTCCGGAATCCGTTGAGCCATCCCGCCCATCCATCGACCAAGGGCATAAGCAATGGCCCGCCCCTCCCGCAGCGTGATCGAAGCCAGTAGTTTCGTGGTTGTGGCCAATACCGGCCGAACACGCCGGCAACGGCGCCCAGGCCCGCGACGCTGCCTCCAGCGACGGAGAACCACCCGTATGGCGAAGGGGCCTCCACTGCGGTGGCGATGGCCCCTGCCCCGGGCTGGGTGACGTTCACGTCCAGAATCAGCACCCTGAGGCGCTCAGTCTCGGATTTGCCCACGAGAAGAGGAGCAACGAGCTCCCGGCCTGCAACCTCCGCCGCCGTTGCCAGGTCTTTGCGCGTCGTGGCGCGAACGGTGCGTCTGCCAGCAGACGATGCCTGTCGGGCGTCGTATGCAGACACCTGCAGGAGCCATTCGTCTTCCAGCGAGGACAGGTTCCCTGACAGGACCACATGGGCGTCGAGGGCCTGGGCAATCTCCGCCGGGCAAGACGCGCCATCGCCACAGGAGGCGACCTGCTTTTGCGCTTCAAGGTCCAACGCATTGCGCAGGTCTGCCGACGTCAGGACGTCTGCGCGAAGGTCGACGGCAGCCCCCTGGGCAAGCATGCCAGCCAGCATGGCTGCATCGGTGGATTGTGGCGCAAGTGCCGATGCTGCGAGGGCGAGCCAGAATAACGCCGAGACGGTGTATCATGGACCGGGATCACGATGTAGTGTGGCTCCGGGGTAGAGTCGGCTGACTCGTCTTGCGTCAAGAGACTTGCGTTCGTTGTTTTCGTTTCTTGCGGCAACAAGCTGCTCGTTGTTTGCCGCGTGCGCCAACTGCGGTCCGCGTTGGCGCAAGCGACCCTGGAACGAGCCCCTGCCATGCAGGGCGTCGAGGAATCGAAAGACTGGAACGTCGACCACACCTTCGCACCTGTTGGCCGTCCCACCGGCAATACCGTCGCCCAGCGCGTCATCCGGACCATGAAGGAGCAGTGCATTTGGCTGCGGGACTGGGTCTCGTTGAAGGATTTGGAGGCCGCTCTCGCTGTGTGGCAGTCGGAATACAACGAGCGGCTGCCCCACCAAGCGCTTCACTGGAGCACGCCGTCAGAACGACGACATGAACGCCTCGGGTCCACGATGAGGTCTCTACAGCGGCCGCCCGAAGATTGGCGTATTGGAGATCGACTCGCCGCAATCCGAACCATCCGCGGCTGTGTCGTGGAGCGAGACGAAGTTTCGAGCGATGTCCCGCGACGCTTCGTCCTAGCCCGCCGCTGGACTTGATCCTCGCGGGGCTCAACCCCTTGAACACGACATCGGCAGCGTCCAGCGTGCTGCTGCGGCCTGACATGCCGGGCGGCTGGTACTCGTCGAGGACAGCAGGAGGCTCGGGGTCGCCATCAATGAAGACGATAGTTCGCAGGTTCGCCATATGACTGAAGCAACAGCCATCCATCTTATATGGAGGCGTTTATGGGGCTGGCGCCAAGGGTGAGTGGCGAAATCGCCAGGCGAAGCGAAGGACGTTCAGTGCTCGTCGGGCTGCCAACGCCGCCGGGGATTTCCTGCTGTGGTGCCGACGGGAGGTGCCGCGCTGTTGAGGGCCTCGGGTCGGACCGGGTCCGACGGAAACGACACGTGGTGTCGCATTGACGTTGACGCGGCCGCCTTGAGGGACCGGCGTTGTGAGACAGTCACGAATCTCGGTGCGCGGTCCGCGCATCGCCAACGACGGGCAAGGTGCATGGCTGGTCTGACGATCTCTCCAGTTCCCGGGGCCAGCGGCGCCGCGGTCGTGCGCCTGCCCGCCGGCGAGCGCGACGTCACCTTCGAGGCCTGCGACGCGTTGCACACGCTCGACTTGTGCGGCGGGGTGAACGTCGAGACCCTTGACCTCTCGGCCTTGCCTGACGACCTGATGCTCTACGCGAGGGACCTTCCCGCTCTCCGGCACCTCGTGTTGCCGCGCGGGGCGGGTTGCCATCTCCACCTCGCGCTCGGCGCGCCGCCCGCTCTCCGCATCGACGGCGATATGTCGTGGCTCGACGCCTGCTGGCCCCGCGCTGGTGGCGAGGGAAAGCTGAGCGCGTCCTGGAATGAGCACGCAAGCGCCTTGCGGCCGCGGGTGCTGCGCGGCGCCTGGCTCGGCACCACGAGCGGCGCTCCAACGGATGTCGCTCTGCTCGCGCTCTGCGACGACCCCAGCACCGTGCTGGACCTCACGCCGCACCAAGCCGCGTGCGTCGTCGTCGAGGAGGCTCCCGCCCTGACGCACCTCGTCGCTGACACCCACCAGCTGTTGCTCGTTCGCAGTGCCCCCGCCCTCCTCAGCGTCACGTGCAGGCAGGTGGCCGCGGCGTGCGTCGAGGACGCCCTCGCCTTGGAACGGCTCGTGGGAGACGGCACGCAGGTCTCTCTGCGCGACAGCGCACGCGTGGAGACCCTGCAGGTCGACGGCGCGTGGGGCGAATTCTTCCTGCATCGCGAGGGTCCGAAGCGGCTCGTGGCCCCGGGGGTGCGACGCTTTCATGCTGAGCTCGTGCACCGCCTGCGCCTCGACAACTCCGTCATGGCCGACAAGGACCCAACGACGGCGCGCGAATCGCTGCCAGCCGAGCGGGCACTGGAGGAGGCGATCCAGGACCTGGTCGCCGGCAGCTCCCTCACGACAGCACTCAAGCAGATGTTCGTACAGGCCGCACAAAAGCTCGGGCCGCAGCGGAGCCTCGAAGCGCTCGCCGGGAGCGTCGCATTGCTCGAGGACGCGCGGCGCGTCGACTTCTGGGCCCTGCGCATGGTGGTGGCGCGGTCGCAACGAAAAAAGAGCACCAAGGGCAGCAAGGACTCCAAGGACACCAAGGACACCAAGAAGGGAGCGTCGTGGTCGTGGGAGTTCGCTCCTGACCTTGCTGACCGCGGGTGGCGTGCGGACCTTCGCCTCTGGCAACACTGTCGGAGCGTCTCGGCCTCAGCTCGAGAC
>CAJBHN010000352.1 GCA_903952805.1 uncultured Myxococcales bacterium
GCTTGAGGTCCAAGACGCCCTTCTGCTTGGTCGACGCGGGCAGCAGCGCCTCGGGAGGCACGCCGCTGACGCTGTCGCCACGGACGGCCCAACCGTCGCGGGCGGCGGCGTAGACCACGGGGAATTCAAGCTGGCTCTCGTCGGCACCGAGGTCAATGAAGAGGTCGTACAGCTTCTGCAGGACTTCGGCGGGGCGGGCGTCGCCACGGTCGACCTTGTTGATGACCGCAATCGGGGTCAGGCCGAGGTCGAGGGCCTTCTTCAGCACGAAGCGGGTCTGGGGCAGGGGGCCTTCGGCGGCATCCACCAGCAAGAGCACGCCGTCGACCATGTGCAGGGTGCGTTCGACTTCGCCGCCGAAGTCGGCGTGTCCTGGCGTGTCGACGATGTTGACCCGGATGTCGCCCAGCAGGATGCCGGTGTTCTTGGCCATGATCGTGATGCCGCGCTCACGCTCCTGGTCCATCTTGTCCATCATGCGGTCGTTGGTCGACTCATGGGCCTTGAAGGTACCCGCCTGCTTCAACATGGCGTCGACGAGGGTCGTCTTTCCATGGTCGACGTGGGCGATGATGGCGATGTTCCGAAGATCGGTACGACGAGCGGGAGAAGATGACATGTGACAGGGATTGCCCGACGAAATCGCCTTCGCCAAGACCCCTTATGACGCGTTGTGGCGATTGGGTCTTGCTGGCGGGCTGGCCATGGCGGCTGGCGGTCATGTGTCCGCTGGCGTCTGGTGCTGACGCCATTTCGGTCGACCGTCACCCCCTGGTCTGGTCAAACAGATGGCGCGCCTGCCCGGCCAGGAAGCCGTCGAACCCACCCTTTCGCTCGGCTATCTCGAAGTAGGCATAGGGTCGGGGGCTGCGGCTGCCGTCGCTGAATTCGACGATGACGTTGACTGCCGCGGTGGCCGTCTGCCGCAATCCACAACCGCCGGGCGCAATGACGGGGCCTTCGATCTCAGGCTTCATGGCGACACCGGCCTGACGGAGGCGACGGTGCCAGGCCTCTACGTCATCAACGGTGGCCGTGAAGTGATTCACGCGCCGACCAAAGCACATGACCCAGGCCCCGTATTGCGAACAACGGGCGACCAATTCCACGTCGACGCGATCAGGAGGTGGCGAGGCCCTGAACCAGGAGGCTAACGCGTCAAAGTCTGTCTTTGCCGAATCAGCGGTCCACGCTGCATCGGGCGCTGTATCCGGCGGCGTGCGCAGCACAGCGTTGCGGGCGTCGGCGGGGAGGGCCGCGACGTCGAGCTCGCTGATGAAGACCCTCGGTAGCCCACGCTGAGCCAGGTAGACCGCGTGCAAATGAACGTCGGGAAACGTGTAGTCCTCAACGACACGCCAGCCGAGTTGCTCAAATACGGGCACGAACACCGCGAGGCCCGAGCCCTGACCGTCCCGAGCCAGGCTGCGGAGGGCGATATGGTCGTTGTCGAAGCTGCCGTCGCACAATTCCGTGAATCGGCGGGCGACGGGCACATCGGCCACGTAGCCGTGCCACAGCCGGTCCAGGAGGGGATGGGATGGCTTCGGCACTGCTTCGCTCATGGTTCGGGGTCGCCACAGCGTTCTTGTCGGTCAATCGGGTGCGCCCCGCACCTTCAGTGTGTGATGGTGCGCGAGGCGACGCAGTCGTTGAAGACGATTTCCCAGCCAGGAGTTCACCATGACGATGACGACGCCGAAGCAAGGTCGAGCCGCTGCCCGCTTTCCCTGGTGGGAATGGTGGGTGGACCGGAAACGTCGTTTTGTGCGTGACGAGACGCTCCAGCTTGACGACGCGGTGTTTCGCACCTTGGCCGTGGGTACGGGGCTGCCGGCCATTCAGCAGCGCAGCAACTTTGCCTTCGATACCGTCAAGGATGGCGCCGACCGCTTCCTCGGCATGTCCGTCAATGGCGAGCGCCCGTACGCACGCATTTATACACGGCTCGGCAATCCGACGACGGAGTACCTCGAGCGCGTGCTTTTCCAGTTGGAGGCCTACCACGTCATCGACAAGGCCCTCGCCGTGGACGAGCGCCAGCCGACGATTGGCTCCCTGTGCTTTGCCTCGGGCATGGGGGCCATTTCGGCGTTGTTCATGTCGGTGCTCAAACAGGGAGACGCAGTGGTGCTGGGGTCTGTCTACGGCTGCACCGACAGCTTGGCCCGCAACCTGTCTCGCTTTGGTGTCGAGGCCCGCTTCGTCGACGTCACTGATGCTGCCGCCGTCGAGGCCGCGGTCGCCGCTCCCGACGTGGCGATGTTGTTCGTTGAAAGCCCGGAAAACCCCACGCTGCATTTGTGCGATTTGCAGGCGGCGTCGGCGGCCTGCGAGCAGCACGGTGTGCTTTTCGCCGTCGACAACACCTTCTGCTCGCCTTGGCTGCAGCAGCCTTTTCGTCTGGGCGCTGACGTGATCGTGCATTCGGTCACCAAGTTCATCAACGGCCACTCATCCTCGGTGGCTGGGGCGCTGCTTGGTCCGTTTCCCATGCTCCGCGACGACGTGTTTGGCTGGTACAAGGACCTCGGTGCGACGCCGTCGCCGTTTGATTCCTGGTTGAACGGCATGTTGGTACAGTCGCTGGCGGTTCGTCAGGACGGACAATCTGCCAGCGCTCAGCGCATCGCTGTGCATTTGTTCAGCCACTCTAAGGTCGCCGCCGTCCATTATCCGGGATTGCCTTCCCATCCCCAGCACGCGCTGGCGCAACGTCAAATGCGTAATGGCGGCAGCCTGATTGCCTTTGAGTTGACTGGCGGCATGGCTGCGGGCGTGAAAGTCATGAACTACTTCGCACGGAAAGATACGCCGATGGAACTCGCCGTCAGCCTCGGTGGGGCCATCAGCTACGTGCAGCACCCCGCCTCAATGACCCACAGCGGTGTTCCCGAAGCCGATCGCAACGCCCGCGGGATCAGCGCCGGCCTCGTTCGACTGTCGGTGGGCCTCGAAGGGACCGAGGTCTTGCTGGAGCACCTCGACCGCGCCCTCGCCAAGACGTGATGTTGCTTGGCCGGCCTCGCGGACCGGTGTGTCATCAATCGACGTCGAAGCGGACGCCTTGCGCCAGAGGCAGGGTGTCTCCGTAGTTCACGGCCGACGTCTGTCGGCGCATGTATTGCTTCCAGCTGTCGGCGCCTGATTCACGGCCACCGCCGCTATCCTTCTCGCCGCCAAATGCACCGCCGATCTCCGCCCCCGACGTTCCGGTGTTGACGTTGCACAGGCCGCAGTCGGCGCCGTCGACAAAGCGTTCTGCCAGGCGCAGGTCCCGTGTGAAAATGGCTGCGCTCAGGCCGTGGTCGCTGTCGTTGTTGACGGCGATGGCGTCGTCGACGTCGTCGACGGTGATGACATGCAGCAAGGGCCCGAACGTCTCGTGCTTGACGATCGGCATGTCGCGATGGGAGCGGATCACCGCCGGACGCACGTACCGACCATTGACCACACCACCGCACAACACCTCGCCCCCCTGGGCTCGGGCGACGTCGAGGGCGCGGGCGAAGCGGTCGACCGCATCCTCATCGATCAATGGACCCACGAGGGTCGCTGGGGCAAACGGATCGCCCACGATGAGGGCCTCGGTGATGCGCACGAGCCGCTCGACGAAGGTGTGGGCGATGTCGCGATGGACCAGGAGCCGCCGAGTCGACGTGCAGCGCTGACCGGCTGTGCCAAAGGCGCCGAACACAACGGCGCGGAGGGCGAGTTCAACGTCGGCGTCGGCCATGACGACGACAGCGTTGTTGCCGCCCAGTTCCAGCAGAGAGCGCCCCAGCCGCGCCGACACGGTGTGCTGCACCGAGCGACCCATGCGGGTGCTGCCGGTGGCGCTGACGAGGGAGTAGCGGCGGTCAGCGACCGCGGCGGCGGCATCGTCGTCGCCGACCATCAGCAATTGCGTGGTATCCTCCGCGCCGTGGCGAGCGAACACCTCGCTGGCGATTCGCTGACATGCCATCGCCGTCAGCGGCGCTTTCAGTGACGGTTTCCAGACGATCGGGTTGCCACAGACGATGGCCAGGGCTGCATTCCAGCCCCACACCGCCGCCGGGAAGTTGAACGCCGTGATGCACAGCACGGGTCCCAGCGGATGCCAGCGCTCATTGAGGCGGTGCTGGGGCCGCTCCGAGGCCAAGGTCGCGCCGCCAATGCTGCGGGACAAGCCGCAGGCGAAGTCGCAGACGTCGACGATTTCCTGGATTTCTCCCTCGGCTTCGCTCGGGATCTTGCCGACCTCCAGGGTCACCAGCCGCCCCAGCGCGGTCTTGTGATGGCGAAATGCATCCCCCAGCTCACGCACCATCTGCCCCCGCCTTGGCATCGGTATACCCTTGAGGGCGACTGCGGCGCGCGCGGCGCGGGCAGCAACGTCGTCGGCGTCGACGTCGTCGTTGAGGGCGACTTCGGCAATGACGCGGCCATCGATGGGAGAACGGACCACCGCGGTGCTGCCCGGGGCCGCCGGCTTGTCCGCGAGTCCAAGGGCCGCGAGGATGCTGGAGGCGTCATCGATCATCGATCATGATTGGGGTTTTCTTCGGCGACCGGCAATGGGAAGCGCCAGGCATGTCGACGCCGTCCACTGCCTCACCCGCCCCCGCCTTCTCGTTCCTGCCACCCCTGGGGAGCAAGAAATAC
>CAJBHN010000353.1 GCA_903952805.1 uncultured Myxococcales bacterium
CCGTGGGCGAGGCAGCCGTCGGCGACAGCCCCCATCATGCCGGCGTGGTGGCCGCCGTAGACGATGCCCCAGCCACGAACAGCGACGGCCTGGCCAAAGGCAAACGCCGCCGCCGTGAAGACGGGGCCGGCGTCGCGGGCACCGCAAAATACGAGCACGCGAGGCGTGATTCGAGGGCTGTTCATGGGCTCGCTCATTTGATGGTCATGATCTGGTCGGGCTCGACGACGGCGAAGGCCCCCGAGGCCTTCAACTGCTCCAACACCGCCCGTTGTTGGGCGGCCTGGCGGGGTGGAGTGGCGGGCTCCAACTGGACCAACCAATAGCGCACCACCGTGCGGCGCAGCTGCGTGACCCTGGCGCCGGTGACGTCCTCGACAATGCGGCGAATCTCCCCCTCGGGCAGGCTCTGGTCGCTCGGCTTGACGAGGTAGCGGTTGAAGATGGTCACCTGGATGGGATCGACCCGGGGAGGCGGCGCCTGACCGATGGCCCCATGCAAGGGCGTCGGCGGCGGCGTCGTCGGCGTCGTCGGCGTTGTCTCGATGGGCGTCGGCGACTCGATGGGCGTCGTCGGCACGCCGTCATCACTGCGCTCGTTGACCTCCGCCGGCGGGGCCTGGTCGTCGCGGGCGGGGTCGGTGGCGCAGGCGGCGCCGACGACGACGACGGCAACAGCAGCGACGGTACACAATGAGACAAGGCGAGCGGTCATGTGGGCTCCTGGAATTCCTACCGGGCTAGTGCAGCGCTTTGATGGTCATCCGCTGGTCGGCTTCGACGACGGTGAAAGCGCCGCTCTGGTTCAGCACGCGGATCAGGCGCTGCTGATCAGCCCGCGTGCGCGGCGGCGACGTCGGCGCCATCTGCACCAGCCAGAACGTCCCCGCCGTTCGGCGCACCGATTGCACGCGCTGCCCGGTGGCTTTTTCGACCAGCGTTTCCAGCGCGTCCTGGCCCAGAGCCTTGACCCCGGGCTTGACCAACAAGCGATTGAAGATGGCGACGCTCGCGGCCCCCGCTGCTGCCAGGTCACCCCGCATCGAAGCTCCCGGGCCGGGGTCGGCAGCGCCCGCGCCCGGGTGCCCGACGTCAACCTGCGTCTCCTGCACCGGGGCAGCGCCAGCGTCGACGACCGCACCAGCATCGACAGGGGTGACGGGGACAGGGACGACGGGGACGACAGGGACGACGGGGACGACAGGGACGACGGGGACGACGGGGACGACCGGGACAACAGCGACCGGGACGGCAACCGTGTCCACAGCGGTGGCGGCGTCGTGCCCGGGCGACGGCGAGCAGCCCGACAGCAGGCCCACAGCGAGAGCACACCACCGCGCTGGCATCAGGGTCATCACGGGTGCACGCATGGGCTCACTCACGGGCCCATGGCTACCACGTCGACCATCATCAGGCATCATCGAGGCGCGTGACGCGTGGCGCGTGACGCTGGCCCCACCCGCGTCTTGGCTTTCGGCCTTTTCACCGCGGCCTGCTATCGATGGCCATGATCCAACAGGCATCGCCCTTGCGACCCCTTGACGGCATCGTCGTCGTCCTCGTCGGCACCGACGGCAGCGAAAACGCCGGCGGCATCGCCCGGCTGTGCGGCAACTTTGGCTGCGCGCTGCGCTTCGTCGACGTGCACGCCCGCCTCGACTGCCATGACGCCTGGAAGATGGCCAACCCATGCATCGACATCCTCGACCAGGCGCCGCGGCTGGCGACGTTGCAAGAGGCCATCGCCGACTGCGCCATGGTGGTGGCGACGTCGGGCAAGATCGCCGAAGCGATGGAGCAAGACCCCATCGACGTCGCGCGCGCCGCCAGACTGTGGCCGGCCCCCGGAGAGCGCTGCGCCATCGTCTTTGGCAACGAACGCACGGGCCTGTCGGTCGAGGACGCGGCCCTCTGTCAGCGGGTGGTCCGCCTGCCGACGCCGGGCCCCACCGACAGCATCAACCTGGCCTCGGCCGTCGCCTGCACCTTGACCCTCTTTGCCGAAGCCGGCCGCGCGACGTCGACGCCGCGGGCCTCGCAATCGGCGCGCGAGGCGCTGCTGCAGACCTTTGAGGACAAGCTGTTGGAGCGGGGCTTTTACAAGGGAGCGACGCCGACGACGTTTCGTCCCCGCCTGCAAGAGCTCGTGGCCAAGATGGACATCACGACCCGCGACGCCGAGCTGCTGGCCCACCTGCTCAAGGCCCTGGCCGAGCGATAGCGCCCCCGTGTCGACGACGACGACGACGACGACGACGACGACGGTCTTGCAGAAGCACGGAAGCGACCCGGGTACCACGACGAACTCGTGAAGTGAGATCGACGTGCTCAGCGCTCGGTCCGGCTCAATCCAAGTTGAAGGGCGATCTCCGAAATCAACAGCGACGGCAGTGTTGAGTTCGTTGCATGGTCGAGGCGGCCCGTCTGAACTTTCAAGTCGGGCTTACGTCCTGCGGCCGAATGCGACGCACGGGCCGTGAGCGAGGCACCGCCTGAACTGTCGTGCTCCAACGCGGAAGCTTGACCCTGCGCCCCAGACTTTCGACGCTCCTGCCCGCCAGAAAAACGTTGGCTGGTGGATAGAAGAGGAAGAAGAAGAGGAGACATCGCAGTCGACTGAACGTCCGCGATGCGCAGCATTGCTATCGATTTGCAGCGTCTGACGTCGTCGCCCGCGCAGCACCAGCCGTGCGACCTTCGGACGCCGACGTCCCAGGCTCAAAACGAGTTTTCGCTCGCGACCCAAGTCACGTGGGTCTCGCCCGAGGGTCCATCCTCGCAGTTGCTCGCGCCATACTCGGCGCTGAAGATATTTGTGCCCAATAGTTCGGTCCCGTCGACGGTGAGCTCGAAAGTCTCACCGTTGGCCATCGTGCGATCGCCGCGGTCGTCGCTGAATCGGAGCGCCTTGGTGGTGGTTGAGCCGCACGCGCCCCACGAGGGCAAGGCGTTGGTGCCTGCATCCTCGACCACAAGGTCACCGATGTCGCCGTCCAGCGTCGCGGTCGATTGCAGCGCGACGACTATTTTTTTGCCATTCACTACGGATAGCGACGTGCTGGGCGCGAAATCTCCCTGTTGCTGAAAGCGAAGCGTTGCGCGGTCGACGATGCTGAAGATGCCCTCAGGAATCAGGTCTCGGGCCCCCTGGTGCGCCTCCGCGGCGACCCAAAGATGGCGGTCGCCGTCGTCGATGAACTCAGCGCGCGACCTCATCCCCGCAGCGCAATCATCGAACCTGGCCGGTGGTTCGGTCTCGTCATCGACGGCGACCAAACGAAGACCGGTGCGGTCAACGCCGCCGCTGTTTCGCTGCTCGGCCGCGAAGCCTTCCTCCAGGTCGTCGTCCCTTTCCGCGTAACAGGCGCGGGCGACCCCCTCGGGCGCGGTCTCGCTGCAGCCAGACACGCCCGCAAGGAGCCCACAAAGTGCTATCGCCGCGTTCATCGCGTTCCACCGTTCCATCGTGTCTCCGTAGCCGAAGCGCCATCGCCACCGCAGCGATGAGCCGTCACCTGCAGCGTGCCAGACTGTGCCCTTTTTTCGCTTGTCACGGATTCGTCGATCGCGTTCATCGTATTCACCCTGCCGCCCGCCCTGCGCGACGTCCCCGCCGTCGCTCGCTGGAAGGTCTACGACGCCATGTTGCGGGCATCGTCGACCACCCTCGCCCGATTTGCCCATGAGAACCTGCACGGCGAGCCCGGCGTCGTCTCGGTGCTGCACACCTGGGGACAAAACCTGTCACACCACCCGCACGTCCACGGCGTCGTCGCTGGCTGCGCCTGGGACGCTCAACGCAAGGCGTTCATCAAGGCGCCAAATCCGCGATGTCTGTTTTCGGTGCGAGCAATGTCGAAGGTATTTCGCGGCAAAATGCTCGCCGACCTCCGCAAACATGGGCTCCCCGGCGTCGACGACGATATGCTGACCCGGATTCTGTCAAAAGCAGCGACAGCGGAATGGATGGTATACGCGAAGCCACCATCTGGAGGACCGCGACAGGTGTTGCGCTACCTCGCCCGCTCCGTCCATCGCGTGGCCTTGCCGACGTGGCCCGCCTTTGACTTTGTCGAGGGCAGCGTCAGTATCGTCGGGCCCCAACGGCCAGAAGCCTCTTCGTTCCAGAAGCCTCTTCGTTGGATAGAAGACCCGGAACAGAACCGTTCGGTTGACGGGCGCGTCCCCATCGTTTTGATTTTCCGAGTATTTGACCGATCAGGGCCCTCGGGATCAGGCGTTGCGTCCGAGAGGTCATCCTGATATATATCATGATGAATACCAGGAGTTCGTAATGACTGCATCTCGAGCAAAAATCTTTTGGACCGGTAGGAGTCAGGCTGTTCGCTTGCCGAAGGAGTTTCGCCTCAGTGGGGAGGCTGTTTCGATTCGGCGAAGCGGAAATGCTGTTATTCTCGAACCACTTGACGCGTGGCCTGCGGACTATGTTGAGTCGTTCGCGGGTGCGGAACGGATTGAACGCGCCCCTCAAGGCGACGTCGAAGAGCGCGAGTCGATGTGATGGAACTGTTCATCCTGGATACAAACATTTGCATCTACGCGATGAAGCGGCACGAAGCCGCCCTCAAGCATCTTTTGTCGTGCACGCCCGGGCAGATTCACGTTTCCGTTGTGACCGAGTCTGAACTGCGGTTCGGCGCTGCGAAGAGCAAGGCACCTACGCGAACTCTGGCGGCACTCGAATGCTTTCTTGCACCGCTGAACGTCCTCGATTTCAGCTCCCGCGATGCCATCGCCTATGCAGGCGTGCGTGCCCAGCTTGAGCGAAAGGGGACGCCAATAGGTCCACTGGACACCTTGATTGCAGCACATGCCCTGAGTCGCGAAATGACCTTGGTGACGAACAATATTTCCGAGTTCAAGCGCGTCTCCGATCTCAAAACGTCGAACTGGACCGAGGCATAAAAACTGGGGGCCGCTCGCTCGTATCAGCCGGGAGCGCCTCCAGCCAACGGAGCTTGTGCGCAAGCACCTTGGACCTCGCTTCGCGAGGACCAATGGGACAGGCTTCGGCCTGGTCACATAGAGGGGACCAGCCCTCCCGCCCGTCGCACAAGCTACACGTTGAACTGACCCCAGCAGCGCAGGGGCCTCGTCGTCGCTGAGTTCGCGCATGGTCAGGTCGTCGCGGACGCTCGACCCGCCCGCTGCGGGGGCAACGCCTGCCAACGCGACCCACGCGACGACGACGCATCACCTGACCAGGCGCGCTCGATTCACGTCGACGACAGCCGCGCCGCCAGCACATCGGTCATGCGGTAGCGCCCGGCGGCACGACCGACCAGGAAGGTGGCGGCGTCGAGGGCGCCCTTGGCGAAGATGCGGCGGTCAGAGACCTTGTGGGTCAGCTCCACCCTCTCGCCGTCGGCAAAGAACATGACCGTATGCTCACCCACGACGTCGCCGCCGCGGACGGCCACCACGCCGACGTCGCCGGGCTGGCGGGGAGCCTGGCCATCGCGGGCGTGCACGCGGCGTTGCGCGATGCCGCGCTCGGCGCATTGCGCGGCGCGCGCGTCGACGACGGCCTCGGCGAGCATCAGGGCCGTCCCCGACGGCGCGTCCTTCTTCTGGTGGTGATGGAGCTCGACGATCTCGCAGTCGGCGTCGGGCCCCATGATGCGGGCGGCCTGCGCGGCCAACAGCGCCACCAGGTGGGCGCCGGGCGACAGATTGCTCGCCTGCAACACGGGCACCAGCGCGGCGGCGGCCGTGAGCGCGACGTCGTCGACGTCGGCCAGCCCGGTGCTCGCACAGACGTAGGGCACGCCGGCGGCGGCGGCAGCGGCGGCGTGGGCGGCGGTGGCGCCGGCAGTGGCGACGTCGACGACCACGACCCGCTGCGTGGGCCAACGCGCAGCGACCTGCTCGAGGACCTGGCCGAGGTCGCTGCCGACGGCGATGTCGACGGCGATGTGGGCGAGGGCGTCATCGGGCGATACCGTGCGGCCAACGGCCCCCACGAGCACCACACCGATGCGGGCCTGCACCTCGTCGAGCACCAGGCGGCCCAGCCGGCCCCGGGCCCCGATGACGACGATCCCCACCGGGACCGTGCCGTTGATGGCGGGGTCGTCGGGGTCGTCGACCTCGTCGACCTCGTCGACCACGTCGACCACGTCGACCACGTCGACGCCGCTCACAGCCACCCCGACTGCAGCAAGCGCTTTTGCAGCTCGGCCGTCTCGGCGTCAGACAGGGGGCACAAGGGCAGACGGAAGCGGGCGGCGATGGTGCCACCCGCCTGCCCACGCAGCGCCAGCGCCGTCTTGACCGGGATCGGATTGCTGCGGAAAAACAGGTGGTTGGCCAGTGGTGACGTTTTTCGGCTCAGGGCCTGGGCGGCGGCGAGGTCGCCGGCGTCGAAGGCTTTCACCATCAGCGCCAGCTCCCGGGCGCACACATGCGAGGTCACGCTGATGACGCCATCGCCGCCGATGGCCAGCAGGCTCAGGATATGGCCGTCGTCGCCAGAGAGGATGGCGAGGTCCTGACCACCGATGGCGTGCAGCGCGTTGATGAGGTCCTGCGAACGCTGCACCGAACCCGTGGCTTCTTTGAGGGCGACGAAGCGGCGAGCATCGCGGGCGAGGTCGGCCTGCACGAGGCGCACGACGGTCTCTGGCAGCAGGTCGACGCCGGTGCGGCCGGGGACGTTGTAGAGGATGATGGGCAGGGGGCTGCTGTCGGCGACGGCCATGAAGTGGGCGAACAGGCCGTCTTGGGTGGGCTTGTTGTACCAGGGGGTCACGTGCAGGGCGCCGTCGACGGTGTAGTCGCCGGCGCGCAAGGCCCCGACCCGCAGATGGTTGGCCACCGCCGTGCGCGTGTCGTTGGCACCAGCGCCGGCGACGACGTGGACGCGGCCCTTGACCTCGTCGAGGGTGGTGGTGATGACGAGGTCTTGTTCAGCGAGGCTCAACGTGGCGGTTTCGCCGGTGGTGCCGCAGGGCACCAGGCCGGTGACGCCGGCGGCGAGCTGCTCGCGGATCAAGGCCCGCAGGGCGTTGGTGTCGACGCTGCCGTCGACGGCAAAGGGCGTGATGAGAGCGGTCCACACGCCCCGCAGGGACGCCTTGGTGAGACGATGAAGGGTCATGGCGAATCCTCGTTGGGCCGGGCGGGTCGGCTGATTATTCGAGCTGTTTGAGGGCGTTTTTGGCGATGCCGGCGTCTTTGCCCCCGGGGTCTTGCTCCAGGTAGGCCCGGTAGGCGGCGATGGCGTCGTCGGTGCGGCCGGCAAAGCGCAGGGCCTCGGCCAGGCCAAAGCGGGCCTCCGACAACGCCGGCGACAGCGACAGGGCTTTTTCAAACGCCCGCGGCGCCTCGGCTTTCTTGCCGGTATCGAGGCAGGCCCAGCCCAGGTTCAACCAGGCCCGTGCGCTGGCGGGGTTCTTTTGGGTGGCCCGCTTGAAGGCCTCGTGGGCGGCGGCGCTGCGCTCGCTCTTGAGCGCTTTTTCACCGCGCACCATCAGGGCGTCGAAGGATTCGTCGGCCGGGATGGGGGTCGGCGTCGTCGGCGTCGTCGGCGTCGTCGGCGTCGTCGGCGTCGTTGGCGTCGCTGCCGTCGGATCCTCGACCACCGGTTCAGGTGGGGGAGGTGGCAGCGTCGATAGCGCCGACAGCAGGCCGGCGGCGGCGGCGCGACGCGGATCAGAGGAAGGCAGAGCGGCGAAGGCGGCGCGGGCACGCTCAACGACAGCGCCGTCGACCGCCACGGGTGGCGTCTGGGCCAGGGCTGCCAGGCGGGCGGTGCGCACGGCGACCAGGCCGGCGATGGCGGTGGCGGCGCGGGCGCGGGCATCGCCAAAGCGGGCCAGCTTGTCGGTGACCACCTGGGCGGCGGCGACGTCGGTGGCACCGACCTGGGCCGCCTCGGCCAGGCTCAGGATCAAGCGAAGTTCGTCGTCGACGGCGGCGCGGGTGGCGTCGTCGTCGGCCTGGGCGTGCTCGCGGGCCAGCGTGGTGGCAGCCTGCAAGGCCGGCAGGTCGCCCGCCGCGAGGGCAGCCGTGGCGGTGGCGAGGTCGACGTCGGCGATGACGTGGCCGGCGGCACGGGTCGACATGGTGATGGCCCCGGACTCGGCGAGCAGTTGCTCGGCGCGGGCGACGGCGGCCGGGTCGGGGATGCCGGTGGGCGGCGCCGCCTGCATCGCTGTCGCTGTGGCGCTGCCTTCCTCGGCAAGGTGGATGGCGTCACGCAGGGCCCGCGCCTCTTCGCTCCACAAGCGGGCTCGAGCAGCGGCGACGGCGGCGGCGGCAGCCCCCTTGGCCGGGGGCAACGCCTGCAGGGCACGCACGGCGTCGTCGCGGCTGGCCGCATCACCGTTGGACAGGGCCGTCTGGACCTTGGCGCGCACGGCGACGGGCATGTCGTCGTCGCCGCGGGTCAGGGCGAACACCAGACCCAGCACGATCACCACCGCGAGCACGACGAAGGCTGCGATGCCACCGCGCCGCCGACGACGTTGCCACGCCAGGACCGGATCGTCGTCGTCAAGGTCGACGCCGTCGCCGGCGTGGGCCAGCGGCGGCTCCGGCGCTGCGGGTGAAACAGGCACCAGCGGCTCTGACGGCGACAACGCCGCCTGCGCCGCCTGCGCCGCCTGCGCCGCCTGCGCCGCCGGCGCCGCCGGCAGCGGATACGCCTGAAACGTCCCCGTCGCCGTCGCCGTCAGATGGACCTGGGGCATCTGGGCCATGCTGACGGAGCGCTGGGCGGCATCGGCGGCCTCGACCACCTGGAAAAAGCTCGTGAGTTCGGCGATTTCGCCCAGCTTCTTCCAGCTTTTGCCGGTGCGCGAAATCTCGTCGTCCCGCACGACTTTGCGCTCCACGATCCACTTCTGCAGCGTCGTCAACTCGCGAAAGCGAAAGACCTGTTCGTCGGCCTTCTTGACCATCCAATCGCCGGCAGCTTGCGGAGCCGCTGGCGGCGGAGCGGGAGCCCGGGGCGGGGCGGGCTGGGTGCCCAGCGTGGGGGTCTCGGTCGACGACGTCCGCGACGAGCGCTCGGGTCGCTCGGGTCTCTCGCCACCACCGGCAGGTGCCGGTCGCTGAACGCCAGAAGCCTCGCGGGTGTCTCCCGAGGGCATGACCTTGAAGACGTGGGAACAGGTGCTGCACTTGACGGTCGTGCCCGTCGAGCCCACCCGGGCATCGTCGAGCTCGTACTCGGTCCCGCACTGGCGGCAGCGCACATCCATGGCGCTGCCATAGCAGGATGGCGGCAAAGCCAAAAGCTGCTGATGGAAACCCGACCGTCCGCCCTGCGCTTACGCCCCCTCAAGCTCGGCAACGCCCTTGTGCAAGAGGTCGGCGACAACGCCCTCCACCAGCAGGGGGTCGACGTCGCCGGCGGCCAGGATGTCCCGGGGAGACGCGCCGGCGGCGAAACGACGGGCCACCGCCTGCGACAAGGTGTCGGCCACCATGAAGTACAGGCGAGCGGGAGCCTCGTTGAAGCGGAGCCGCGCGTTGTCGCCGAGGGCCAGCTCCCGCTGTGTCCGTCGACGCTCGGCAACAGCGTTGGCGGCGGTCTCCAGGGCGTCGACGGCAGAGCAGGACATGGTCGACGGCCCCGATGGTTCCGCCCCGGCAAAAAATTCGATGGCAGCCTCGGGCCGGTCCAATGCCGCGATCATGGCCTCCTCGCCGACGGCGACGGTGCGGCCATCGGCTTCGAAGGCAGCGGCATGGACCACCAAACCTTCCGCCAGCTGCAGCTGGACACGGCCCCAGCCGTCCTCGACGACGACTTGCCCGCTGGCGCGGGATTGTGCGAGCGCCGTCATGACGGCAAACAGTCCCACGCCACCCGCCCTCTCCCGGAAGGACGGTGGCGGTACATCATGCCACGACGCCAGCCGCAGCCGGGCCTCGAGCACAGCCCCGACGCGCTGAATGAGTTCGGCGGCGCGAATCCCCTTTTCGATGTAGTCGTCGGCGCCCGCCGCAGCCTGTTGGAGGCCACGCAAGAACGTGCCGTGGCAACTGAGCAGCACAAACGGAATCTCGCTCAGCCGGGGATCGGCCCGCACCATCGCGAGGAAATCCCAGCCATTTTTTTCGGGCATGGAGATGTCGGAAACGATGACGTCGGGGCGCACCGTCACCGCTGCGTCGTAGCCGCGCGCGCCGTTGTCGGCGGTGTGGACCGTATAGCCGGCATGCTCAAAGGTACGCCGATACAGGGTGACCAGGGCTTCATCATCGTCGACGAGCAAGACCGAAGGCAGCGGACGCGGAGCCTCGTGGCGCAGGGGCAGCGGTGACAGCCCCATCTCCTGCAGGGCGCCGACCGCGCTGTCGATGTCGGCGTCGTCTACGTTGAAGTTGCCCACGTCGAAATCGACGGTCTCGTCGCCCGCGACAACCTCGACACCATCGTCGACATCGACATCGACACCATCGTCGACATCGACATCGACACCATCGTCGACATCGACATCGACA
>CAJBHN010000354.1 GCA_903952805.1 uncultured Myxococcales bacterium
ACGTGCAGCGTTGCCGTGAACGAGGAGGCCAACGCCAAACGCCGAACGAAGGCACCGAACCATTTCAACAAATGCCCTTCCAGCCAACAAAGCTTGTGCGCAAAGGGGTCAAGGGACCTCGCTGCGCGAGGACCCTTGACCCACGGCCTCCGGGATGGCCCCATAGGGGGGCCCAGCCCTCCCGGCCGTCGCACAAGCTACCCGTTGGTGCCGAGCCGGAGCGTAGAACCTGAAGGAATTCAATGAACAGTCACCTCTTCGATGAACGCGGCCAAGAAGTCGACGCCTCATTCAACCTTGAGGCAGAATCCACAGGCTATTCGCTTGTCATGGAGAGCCGTGGCGGAACGAAAGGAACCTCGAAGGCCAAGAACACCCAATATGCCCAGGGGCTGTCGCTACTTCTGCTGAGGCTTGCCCAGCTTGATGGGTCCATACATGACGCCCTGCTCGAGACAGCTCGGACCGCCACCCTCTCGCCAGAGGACCGTCGCCTCAGACTTGATGGCTTCAACTACCCCATTCAGCTTCGAGGGATTGATGTTGAGGACCTTCGTCTTGAACTCGCGCGAGCACAGGGCCGCACCGGGCGAAGTGACTCCGACGCCAAGGGGTTCGGAAACGGCACCAAGCGGATTCGCCTATACTTCACCCTTCCACACAGTCTTGAGCGCTCCGCACTGATAGCCCACCTTACATCCTCCGATCGCCGCGAAGAGACCATTTTCCCTGAAGAGTCTCTTCGTACGCCATCGTTTCTCGAAGGGGCAGCCAAACAGGTTCTGGTCAACCGATATGAACGCGATCGAGGCGCTCGCGACGCGTGTATCGCAGCTCACGGTGTGCGGTGTGCCGTTTGCGACTTCTCCTTTGAGTCGGTCTATGGAGAACTCGGTCGTGGATTCATTCATGTGCACCACATTGAGCCGCTGGCAACCAAGACAGGCCCGACCCTTGTTGACCCAGTGAAGGACCTAAGACCGGTTTGCCCAAACTGCCATGCCATGCTCCATCGCTTCAGTCCGACTAAGACAATCGAAGAGCTAAAGACACTCATGGTGAGACCGTCCTGACGGCACCAACACAGCTTGTGCGCAAAGGGGTCAAGGGACCTCGCTGCGCGAGGACCCTTGACCCACGGCCTCCGGGGCGCCCCCATAGGGGGGCGCGCCCCTCCCGGCCGTCGCACAAGCTACCCGTTGGCTCCGATCATCTGAGGCTGCACTAATCTGGAGGAAACATTGCCCCGCTTCGACATCAACTGTCCCCGATGTGACGAGGGACTTCTATTCTCGGCGAAGGAAGGCGAAGACATCGCCTGCCCTACATGTGAAATCACGTTCACGATTGAGGGTGGCCAGGCGATGTACGATCCCGACGACCTCACGATCGACGAGCCGGAAGTTGAGGGTTGGCTTGAGTACGTCGACCTGCCGACTTCAGTCGATGAGGCAGCGGAGGCCGCGACAGCTGCCCTCGCTCGAGTTCGAGAAATCGCCGGACCGCCTGCTGTGATTCGCTCTCTCATTCAGCAGATTCGGCAAGCTGTTGCCCTGATTAAGGACTCATACAACGGGCGATACGACGTATCATGGTCAACGGTCGCTCTTCTTGCGGCTGCTCTTTTGTATGTTGTCTTGCCGGCTGACGCCATTCCCGATTTCTTTCCGTTCATTGGCTTCACCGACGACGCCGCGGTAATGGCGCTTGTATTTCAGCAAGTGTCGTCAGAGATCGCCGACTACGAGAGATGGAAAGCCCGCAAGAAGAAGAGGAAGACGACGCGCAAGTAGTATGTCGTTCCGAAATGAAAAGAATTCACCTCGTGACACTGAGAAGTCTCGTTCGTTCGACGTGTCGCACGCGCACGGAAATGCGATCCTTATCACTGTATGACGAGCGGATGGCCAGTATCAATGTAAAGCTTGTTCCGATCGGCACAGCTTTCGGCTGGCAAAACTACGGCGGTGATCACTCAATCAACATCCCACGAATCTCCCTCGCCAAGCTCGGGGATTGGTGGCGCGGAACCTATACATCGCTTGCGGATGTTCTTCGGCATGAATATGGTCATGCTTTCGCCGACACACATCGACGCCTTGTACGTTCCGCCGAATTTCGCACCGTCTTCGGGGCAAGTCATGAGGATGAAAGTGGATTTGAGTATGATCCGGATTTTCATGTCAGCGAATATGCTGCAACTAACGCCAGCGAGGATTTCGCAGAGGTGTTCATGCTTTACCTAAAGCACGGCGCGAGTGCTCCTTACGCTCACCAGTCAAAAGCCAAAAAAGCAAAGTGGAGGTTCGTTGCAAACTTATCCAATCATCTACGCTCGACCAGGCGGTAATCCCGGATTTTGTCTTGCCAGCGACGCGACCTACAAAGACATATCCTGCCTGTGCGATACACTGCTGATTTGATGCCAAGCCAACACACCATCTGGCGCAAGGCCCCGGCCGAAGCCGGCCGGGGTCAGCCTCCGGGCTGGCCGCATGGGGCGGCCCAGCCCTCTCGGCTGCCGCAGATGGTTCACGTTGGCTGGAAGGGCGCATCTTCAAACGAGCTTGGTATTGGCCCGCCCGCCTCAGCGGCGGTGTCGGGCCTTGAAGAACTTAATCCCTTCATGCTAAATGTAGCGTCGCCCCGCCATAAAGATAGGATGCGAGAAATGTATAACGCGATGATACCTCTCCATGTCTGAGTCAGAGCGATGGGTCCTAGTAACCTGGCGTGGGAAAGATCCATCTCCTCCACCGCCGTTCCAAGAGGCATTCTTTTGCCCAACCTGCGGCGACTACTTCGGACTCGCGGTTGAGGACCGCGCCGCCCTATCCCACGGAGTCACGGTTCTCGACTCGCGCGAGCCCATCCGAAATGGCTCCCCCATATTCTGCCCAAAGTGCGGCAGGGCCTATCCCCACTACGGCGCGATAGGGATTGAAGCAGCTGAGGCCGATGCGCCGGATGTCACCGAGCTGTTGGTGACTGCCTTTCCAGGAGGCGCGCGGCCATCTCCCTTCGTGATGGTTGGCTCGCTCAAGGTGGAGCGCTTCGTCCTCTTGATCCGTGGACCGCTGCCGAGCCCAGAGGAGCACGAGGGCTTTGCCGCGGCGGCAATCAAGTACATGCTCCAGTCAATGGTAGGTGAAGCGGTCGTCGGCGGCGCAGCACCGCTTAATGTGCTAGCCGTCTCATCGCTTTCCGACGAGACACCATGGCTATCTCGCGTCCTGAATCGGCACGTCTACCGCAACGGGCTCGGCACGCGACTGTTTGCCTCCGTCGGTCCGATCGAATCGGCATCGGGCACCGCTCTACTTCTTTGCGCCGTAGCCCCCATTTCGTCCGCCTAGCACGGCGAGGGGCACCGAACAATTGAAGCCAACAGAGCTTCAGTGGTTTGCACAATTGCTTCTCTCCTAAGTCATTGAGCTGGCTCGCTAGCCCATTGGTCAGGGGCATGAGCAATGGGCCCGCCGCTCGCGCATCGACGTTCTTGGGGCACGAGGCATGGGCCCGCCTCTCGCGCATCTCTCTCGATGCTAGGATTCTCGTTGTTGTGGCAAATACCGGCCGAACCCGACCAGGTGAGCGTCAAGTCTCAAAGGATCACCTCCGGATCATCTCAACTTCTTCAACACCCGGGTGGTGTGAGCCTTCCAGCCAACGATGAATGGGCGCAGAGGGTGGTGGGACCTCGCTGCGCGAGGACCCACCACCACACGCTCCGCGTCGACCCTGCTGCGCAGGGTCTAGCTACGCGTGTCGCCCATTCAGTTCGTTGGCCCAAGAAGAAGAAAACCCCGCAATAAAACATACTCATGAAACCAGCGAAGAAGACAAAGATACAGGCATCTCCGATCCAGTCGCACAGCGAAGCCGCTGCAGCTCCCTCGAGATTCGCGGTATAAGTCATCGATTTTACTGGTATTTTGTGGGGCCTTCGCTCGCGGATCGTGACGGGCAGGGAGTTCGAGGCGTGCGAAATCGGCATGATTTCATGTTTATTTTTGAAAGCCAGTCGCTGCTCCAGCGGAGTTCAGCTCGTCTCTGCCGGCAGCTCGCAATCGCATCCGGCGAGCAGATGCCCACCCAGCTCACTGTTCGTCGCTTGCCCACTGGCGACGTTCGAGTTCATCTCGCTGATGGGGACGCCGACCTCCCAATCCAGTCGCTGCTCCAGCGGAGTTCAGCTCGCTGGCACGAGCACCGCCGGCAAAGGCTGCAACTGCTTGAAAGAACGAAGTACTTTCGGTCGCCCAGCCGCTCGTCACGGTCGCGATTTGACGCCGGAGTCCGGAATCAGTATCCAAGGAGAGTCAAAGGGTGGGCAATGAAAGTGTGAGCGTTACCGGGGCCAACATTGCATTTGCGCAAAGCCCTCCAGGGATTGGCCGCAAGCGGCCATCCCTTCCGGGTCAGCCTCTCGGCGACCCCGCAAGCGGGGTCCCTTCGGCTACCGCAAATGCATCCCGTTGGCTGAACAGCACTTGAACGTCCAATCAGCGCCGGTCGCCGAGCCAGGCGTCAATGGTCTTGAAGCGCTGCTTGGCCATCGCCAACAGCTGGGGCTCGGTGGGGTGGTTGATGGACTCGACCGCCACGACGTGCTTGGCGACGTCGACGTCGTGCTTGTCGAGGTGGTGCTTCAGTTCGTCCTTCGCCGTGCCGGCGCCGACAATGATGATCTCTTTGGCGCCCTTGAGCGCCTTGGCGACCTCATGGAAAAACGTCTGATGGTCCGGACGCTTGCCGTCAGTGGCGTGGCGGTTGTCCGTCTCGCGCACGGCGTCTTCCTTCAGCTTCAACTCGCCGGGCGAAGCGCCGTCGAGGTGGTAGATGCGGGCGGTGTGGTGGTCGATGGCGACGATGGCGTGTTGGGTCATGCAAGCTCCTGGCACCCTTCACGCATGGGCTGTGCCATGGCTCGACGGCGCCCCCTTGCGCCATCGACGACAGACGTGGGTCTTTTCCCCCCACATGGCGTGCACTGACGCCCAAAAGACACCGCTGATGACGAAGACCCACTGAACATGCACTGAACGTGCACTGAACCTGCACTGAACCTGCACTGAACCTGCAGCAGGACGAGCCGGGCCTACCGACGTCCGACGCCACGACGGCGTCACCGGGTGCGCTAGGGTCTGGTCGATGCAGCCCCGATGGTCCCTTCTGTGAGCAGCACCGACGTCGCCCATCGCGCAGTCCGCAGCACGGCCATTTCCCTGGTCGGTCAGTTGGCGACGCAACTGCTGCGCTTTGCCTCCACCATCGTGTTGGCCCGTTTTCTCCCCGAGAGCGCCTTTGGCGTCAACGCCATCGTCGCGTCGTTGACGCTGGGCCTGTGGATGGTCTCTGACGTGGGCATCCCCGCCAGCATCCTCAAAAGCGAGCGTGACGACGATGCCTTTGTCAGCACCGCCTGGACCTTGAGTCTGGTCCGGGGCGGGATGTTGTTGGTGGCGGGGTGTGTCCTGGGTGTCCCGGCGGCGTGGTTGTACGACGAGCCCCAACTGCTGTGGTTGATGCCGCTGGGCTCGTTGATGATCTTCTTCGTCGCCGCCGAGAGCACCCGCATCTACAGCGCCACCCGCACCATGCAGATCGGTCGCGTCGTCGGCCTGGAGGTTTCGGCCCAGGTCATCGCCCTGTCGGTCTCCATCCCCACCGCCATCGCCACCGGCCACGTCATCGCCTTTGTCGTCGGAGCCGCGGCGTCGGGGCTGGTGAAGCTGGTGCTGTCGCACCTGGTGTTGCCAGGCAGCCGGGTCCGCATCGTCTGGGATGGGACGGCGACGTCGGAGATCCTGTCGTTTGGCAAATGGATCTTCCTGTCGACGTTGTGCGCCTACGTCGCGGTCCGATGGGACATCTTTGCCCTGGGTCGCCTGGAGGGCATGGCGCTGTTGGGCGTCTATGGCCTCGCCAATCAGATCACGAGCGTGCCCCACCAGATGGCCATGCATGCCACCGGCAACGTGCTGACGCCGGTGCTCGCCGACGCCTTCCGCTCGTCGAAGGAACGGTTTCGCGAGCGCCTCGCCATGGCGCGCCGGGCCTATATCCCCGTGGCGCTGTTGTTGTTTGTCGGTGCCGCCACCACGGCGCCGGCCTTTTTCATTCTGGCCTTCAAGCAGGGCTTCCACGCCGCCGGCCCCATGGCCCAGGCCCTCATGGTGCAAGCCTGGTTCGACTTCCTGCAGGAGGCCTCGTCGCGCTCCCTGCTGGCCCGTGGCGACGGCCGTGGGCTGGCCCTGACCAACGCGCTGAAGTTGGTCGCCACCATCGTTGGCACCTATGTGGGTCTGCAGCTGTGGGGCTTTTGGGGCTTTGTCTGGGGCAACGCCTGCGGCGGCCTCGTCGGCATCGTCGCCGTCGGCCTGCGGCTGCGTGGCCAGGGCCTCCCCGAGGTGCTGTGGGCGGATCTGCAGGCCGCCGCTGTGTTGTTGCTGGTGTTGGCCGTCAGCTGCGGCGTGCCGGTGCTGCTGCAGGACAGCAGGGGCTGGCCAGCGGCGTGGACGACCCTGGTGGGATGTATGGTGGTGTGTGGACCAGTGGGATTGATCGTGCTGCGCCGCATCCGGGAGGCCCGCGCCAGCCTCGCCGCCCACGCCAGCGCGATGACCAGCGCGGTGAGCAGCGCCAGCCTGACTGTGACGGGGGCCGAGTGAGCATCGCCTTCGAGCCCGTCCGCTGGCGCTGCCTGCCACCATTTCGGCCCTACCAGGAGCTCTTGGACCGCCTGGCGCACGAGGGGGCCTGGCCCCACGTCGCTCGCTACCGTGAGGTGCTGGGAGCCGACGTCGACTTTGTCGTCCCCACGACGCGCCTGGCCGCAGGCCTCGACGCCAGCGACGTCGACGGCTCCTATGTCGGCTGGTGCATCGATGGTCGGGTGCCCACCCGCGAAGGCAACGTCCACGACCTGATGAACGCCCTGACCTGGGCCCGCTTCCCGACCGCCAAGCAGGCCTTGTGTCGTCGCCAAAT
>CAJBHN010000355.1 GCA_903952805.1 uncultured Myxococcales bacterium
CGCATCGACGGTGATCACTCAGTCCGCGAAAGCCTCCAGGCGGATTCTGGCCAGCTTCAGCACCTTGTTCTCGAGGAGACGGGCCCCTTCGCGAGAGAGATTGAGCCGGTCACCCAGGATCGCCAGCGTCTCAGGCTCTTCAGCCAACAGCCGCTTCTCGATGATGGTTTTCAGGCGCGGGTCGCCGATTTCCGCGGCGATTTCGCCGAGGACCCGGTCCACCGTCCGGTCCCGCTCAAAACGCAGGGTCGCGTCTTCGGGGTCGTCTCCCTGGTCCTTCACCAGGTCACCGACGCTGCGTTCGTCACCGTCGCTGCTGGACACCGGTGCCTCCAGCGAAACAGCCCGTGAGCGTGGACGACGGCGTCGCCCTCCTTCAAGCGTCTCCATTTCGGCGCCGGCGATGCTGGGGTTGTCGTCCCGGTCAACCCGCTGCAGAAGCCGCTGGATCTTCGCCCGAATCCAATAGACGCAGTAGGTGCTGAAACGGATGCCACGGTCGGGCTCAAAGGTCTCGGTGGCCCTCAGCAGGCCCAAAGTGCCCTCCTGCACCAGATCTTCGTAGCGGATGGCGCTGCGACGCATCTGGTTGGCGACGAGGTGCACGAGACCAAGGTTGGCGAGCACCAGGGCATTGCGGGCGTCGATGTCGCCCCAGGTCTGGATCCGATAGGCGAGCATCTGCTCGTCCTCAGCGGTCAGGCGACGACGAGGCCGACCCGTGGCATCCACCGCAATCGGCAGCGGTGGGGGTCCGTCCGACGGCAGCACCCCTTGCGCGACCATGTCGAGGATGCGCGCGGCATCTTCAAGCTCGCCGTCGATGGCAGGCGCAGCATCGGCCCCGGGAGGACCGGGACGACGACGCGCCCGCAGCGGATGCTGGCTGACCTGCGTAAAGGTCGGACGCGTCGCATCTGGCACTGAGACAGTCGGCTGAATCACGGCGGTCGGTGAGCGAGCCATGGTGAACCTCCAAGAGCATACGAGTCACAACACCCATTGGATGCGCTTGGTTCCCGAACGTTTCGCCGTCGGTGTTGGTCTTGCTGAAAAGCGGTGGCGTCCCGCCGCGCCTTGACGGACCGACCATGCGAGACGACGCTGCGCCGATGGCCGACGCAGCACCGATCGAGGCTCAAGAGCTGCCAACGCGGACCCCTGGCGAGTCTGACCGAGCCTTGATCGTGCTCGACATGACCCTGGAACGCTTTCGCGGGCCCCAAGCCATTGCCGGCGCCGGCGCCATCGTGCGCTATGTGCATGGGGAAGTTCGCTATTTTCGCGAGCGGGGCCGCCTGATTGTCTTCGCCAACAGCGACGATGGCAGCGCGGTCATCCAGGAGCTGACGCCTCGCTCTGATGAGCTGTGCCTGACAAAGCCGGGGCCTTCAGCGTTTGGTGCGCCCTCCCTGGACGCCGCACTGCAGCATCGCGGGGTGCGACGGGTGACCCTGGTGGGCCTGGAGACCCATACCTCGGTGCTGCTGACCGCCGCCGACGCCTTTTCCAGGGGCTACACGGTCATTGTCCCCGACCCGTGCGTCACGGCTGCCGACGCCGACGCCCACGCCGCCGCCTTCGACTTGCTGCGGCGCTTTTGGCCCGCCAGCTGGCCCGCCGTGCAGGCCCTGCAGGATTCGGCCCTCGACCCCACACCGTGAACGCCGCCAACCCCACCATTTCAGCCGTCCCCGGTTCGCGTCCGTCTGGCGTGTACCTTCATGTGCCGCATTGCCGACGCCGATGCCCGTACTGCGACTTTGCCATCGAGGTCGGCGCCAGCACCGATGGCTTCGTCGAAGCCGTCGCCGCCGAGTTGGACCTGCGGGCTGGCGAGGTGCGCTGGCCCGTGGCGACGCTGTCACTGGGCGGCGGCACGCCGTCGCAGCTGCCCGTGGCGGCGCTGGCGCACCTGGTCAGCCTCGTGCGCCAGCGGGGCCTGGCCAGCGACGCCGAGGTCGCCCTCGAAGTCAACCCGGAAGACATCGACGGCGACTACGCCCGCGCTCTCGTCGACGCTGGCTTCACCCGCGTGAGCGTCGGCCTGCAAAGCTTTGACGAGGACGTGCTGCGCTACCTGGGACGCGCCCATGACCGGCGCCGTGGCCTGGACGCCGTCGACCTGCTGGTGCGCACGGGACTGCACGTCGGGGTCGACCTCATTGTCGGCGTCCCCGGCGAAGGCGACGACCGCCTGGCTGACGACGTCGCCACGGCCCGCGACCTCGGCGTCGGCCACCTCAGCACGTACATCCTCACGCTCGAAGCCGACACGCCGCTGGTGCAGCTCATCAAACGCGGAGCCCGTGCGGCCATCGACGACGACCACCAGGCGGACGCCTACGAACGCGTCGTCGACCTGACGACGGCCGCCGGCTTTGCCCAGTATGAGATTTCGTCGCATGCCCGCGCCGGCCGCACCTCGCGCCACAACCGGCTGTACTGGCAGCGCGGCGACTATCTTGGGCTCGGCCCGGGCGCGCATTCCTTTCGTGTCGACGACGACGGCTTCGCCCTCCGACGACATACCACGGCCCGACTTCAGCCATGGCGCGAGGCCCTTCTGGCCGGCAGAGACGCCGAACACGACGACGAAGTCCTCGACCACGACCACGCATTTCGCGAAGCCGTCGCCTTCGGCTTGCGCGACCTCGGCGCCGGTGTCGTGTTGGAACGCTTGGCCGCGTTGCACCACGCCGTCAAGCTTGACGACGTCACGCGGGCGCTGCGCGCAGCGGTGACGCGGGACGATGTGATGGTCAACGAAGAAGGCGGACTGCAGACGTGGCGCCTGACCGCGCGCGGGGCCCGCTTCGCCGACCGCGTCGCCCGGGATGTGTTGGGCACCTGAGCGCGCCACGCTGGACGCGGCGTCATTTCGTCGTCATCGCGTCGTCATCGCGTCCTCCCCCACGCATCACCCCCGCCGGCGACATCCTCCCGGCGACGTCATCGGAGCGCGAAAAACGCCGCGACGGCACCGAGGCCAAGCACGACGACGACGACGGCGGCTGCGACGGCGATGGTGACTGTAGCCGGAACACCACCGCTCTTGGATGCCGCAGCCTCAGCCTGTTGGACCCGGGTGGCCTTGGCCTCCTGCTCGGCGACGTCGATGACCTTGATGACGTAGCCTTCAGGCCCAAAGAACGACTTCAGTTCGCCGACGAAGGCGTCGTACTCGGCCCTCGGCAGGTCGAGGGCTCGACCAAAGCGCTGCTGATGGGGACCGGCCACCGCGGCGTAGGTCCTCAACTCGACGGCGCGCAAGCCGACGTCGATGAAACCCGCGGTCAGCGCCTGCGTGGTGTCGCCGGACTCTGGCATCAGCACGATGCTCTCGCGAGCCTGTTTGCCGCCGCCGGTTGATTGCACCTGGGGTGCCTGCACCTTGACGACGCGCGGAATGCTGCCGCTGAACCGGGTGCTGGCAAACTTCATCGACAGCACATCGCTGATGGCCAAAGCGGCTTGCGCAAATGCGGTCATGGGACTGTTGGACACGGAAACCTCCACGCTGAGACGAAGACC
>CAJBHN010000356.1 GCA_903952805.1 uncultured Myxococcales bacterium
CGCCCTCGCCCTCGCCCTCGCCCTCGCCCTCGCCCTCGCCCTCGCCCTCGCCCTCGCCTTCAGCGGCGATGTCCTGGCAGTCCTGACAGTTGATGACGGCCGCCAGGGACATCAGGAGCATCGACGGCAGGACAATGGGACGCATGGCAAACCTCAAGCACGGTGGTCAGACCACCCGACGCCATCACGCGCCATCGAGGCCGGCAATGGCCGGGCTCAACGCTTCGGCGCCGCCACCAGCTGCAAGAAGCCTCGCTGCAGTCCCTCGGCGATGAAGGCCGCCAACACCGCCGACGGGGCCTTCGTCAGCGGCAACGACAATTGGCGCTGCTCGATCAGCGCGCTGCCGACGCGGAGGTCGGCGTCGTCGTCGAGGCTGACGGTCTCGCCGTTGAGGAAGATCCGGCGGCCGCGGACCAGCCCCCGCGACGGCAGCGTCAAGCGCACGATGCCTGAACGCAGCAGGTGCTTGCGCACGTCGTCAACGGTGGGTGCCCGGGGCAGCTCGTCGAACTCAACGGTGGGCTTGGGCCCGGTCAACAGGCGACCCAGGAATTCGTCGACGTCAGCGGGCCCGAAGCGGACCTGGTCGAGGATGCGGGTCACCCTTGCGACCGTGGCATCGCTGATGACGTGGGCGGCGCCCTCGGCGGGGGCCTGCAGGTCCGGGTCGGCGTACATGGCGCTCATGTCGACGTCGGCTTCGATCTTCTGGCTGAGGTAGCCGAGGAAATTTTGCAGCAGGCCTTCGACGGTGGGGGCCACCGCGCCGATGCTGTAGGTGAAGCAGGGGCCGTCGACGGCGACGCCGTGGTGGGCGACGCCGGGGGGCAAATACAGCATGTCGCCGGGGTCCAGCACGTACTCCACCTCGGGGACAAAGCCCTTGAGGGTCGGCAGCTCGGCCTTGTCGTCGGGGGCGAAGGTGCGGGTGCTGAGCTGCCAGCGACGACGACCGGCTCCCTGCAACAAGAACACGTCGTAGCGGTCGGTATGGGGGCCGACGCCGCCCCCCTCGGTGGCCCACGAGACCATGAGGTCGTCGAGGCGGGCCCGGGGGACGATGGCCTCGAAGCGCGCCAGCAGGTCCTGGCCAGCGGGGACAAGCGCCTCGATGCCCTGCACCAAAATGCTCCAGGGCCCGGCGCCCAACTGAGACGGCGTCATCGTCACCGGCCCCGGCATCAGCTTCAGCCGACCCTTCTTCAAGGTCACCAGGCGCGACATGACGTCCTCGCGCTGGGCGAGGGCGAAGAGCTCGTCGCGGCTCACAAGGCCCTGAAATTCGGGTACGGCCTGGCGCACCAGCAGCGCCTTTTTTTGCCAATGGGCATCGAGAAAGGCCTGGGGCGTCATGCCCCCCAAAAGCGTCGTCATCTTGCTCGTATAGCGCGATGATCCGGGGTGGATGTGTTCAGACGTCCCACCTGTTCGCCGCACAGCCAAGCCCCAACCCGCCATCGCTCCAGGCGCCAAACGGCCACACACACACTGCTGCATCGACAGGACGGACCAGCACGGCACTGCTACCGTGCGCCATGCGCATGGTTTTCTCGCTCTCGAAGTCGGTGTGGGTGCTGGTGGTGCTGACGACGGCGATGTCGGTCGATGTGGGGTGTACGCCGCCCCCGGCTGATGGCGAAGGCGACGGCGAAGGCGAAGGCGAAGGCGAGGGCGAAGGCGAAGGCGAAGGCGAAGGCGAGGGCGAAGCGCCGGCCCAACAGCAGGTGTTGCTGATCGGCAACAGCCAACTGGGCTCCTTCGGCAACAACCCCCTGCCCCCCGACGTGGCCGTCGCCCTCGACGACATCTCCGCCGTCGCCCACGGCGGACAGCACCGCCTCTTCGTCGATCGCGTGCAACGAGCTGGCACGGGCTGCAGCGGCTTTGTCGCCGAGGGAAGCGGCCCCGGCTCCCCGCTGGAGCGAGCCGGCTCGGGCGACTACGACGTCGTCGTGCTGCTGCCCTCCATCGGCGAAGGCAACCGCGCCGCCAATGAAGGCTGCTGGGAACAGTTCCGCACCGTCGTGGAGGCCTCGGGAGCCCGCTTCGGCATGATGGCCACGCCCCATGTGTCCAACGCCTATCCCAATGGCTTCGACGCCCTCGACACCGCCATCCGCAGCTATAGCGCCGTCCACGACCTGCTCTTTGTCCCCGCCGGCGCCACCTGGCGACGTCACCTCGGCGACCAACCCACCCGCGCCGCGCTGCTGACCCTCTACCACGGCGACCTCGAACACCCCGGTCCCGAAGGCAGCTACCTGTCGGTGCTCGCCCTCTACGGCGCTCTCACCGGCCGCTCGGTGCAAAACGCCGGCATCGACAACGACATCGCCGCCCTGCGCTGCGATCCGCGCACCCCCTGTTTGACCGAAGACCAGATGCGCGCCTGCCTGAACGCGCGGGGCGAATGGCAATGCGCGGCCGGCAACGGCACGGTGTTTTCCAACGGCCAGGTCCACTTCGTCTTTGACGACGAGGCCGTGCAGTACCAAAGCATCGTCGACGAGGTCCTCGCCCAACGATGAAGCCCACGTACCCGCCCTTCCTCGTCGCCGCCCTCGCCGCCCTGGTCGGCGCGTCGGCCTGTTCCCTCTTCGCCACCAACGAGGTCGTCGACGAAGGCGAAGGAGAAGGCGAAGGCGAAGGCGAAGGCGAAGGAGAAGGAGAAGGCGAAGGAGAAGGCGAAGGCGAAGGCGAAGGCGAAGGCGAAGGAGAAGGAGAAGGAGAAGGCGAAGGAGAAGGCGAGGGCGAAGGAGAAGGCGAAGGCGAAGGCGAAGGCGAGGGAGAAGGCGAGGGCGAGGGCGAAGGCGAGAGCCTGTTCCAAACCACCATCGACCTCGGGCTGGGTGGACCGAGCTGCTTCGAATTCGCCAGCCCCGGCTCGGAACTGGCCACCATCAGCACCCTGACGCCCGACGGCTGTCCGGGCACCGGCGCCGAGCGCCAGGACACCGTCTTGATCGTCTTTGACGACCGCGGTGAGCGCTACGTCAGCAACGATGACGCCAGCGACCAGAGCCTGTGCTCGCAGGCGTCGGCGGTCCTTGAACCGGGGAGCTACCTGGTCTGCACCGAAGAGGCGGGACTTGATCGCGCCATCGCGGGGGTGGTCGTCAGCGGTACCGCGACCCCTTTCACCGGCCCCCTCATCGCCGCCGGCCAGAACTGCATCCGTGGTGATGATCAATCCCTGTGTGATGTCGACGCCGGGCTGCGCTGCCTCAGCGCGACGGGCGACGGGGTGCGGACCTGTGTCGTCCCCAGCGTCGTCGCCCTGGGTCAGGGCTGCGTGCCGGGCTCGGAAGCGGCGGTGTGCACCGGCCAGCTCGACTGTTTGTCCAATGGCACCACGCCCGTGTGCGGCACCGCGGTCAACGCCGGCCTCAACGCCAGCTGTGTCGTCGGCAGCGCCATCGACAACTGCGCCCGCCCCCTGGGTTGCGTCGCTGGCACCTGCGTGGAGATCCCCGGCGAGCGCTGCGAGCTGCCCATCAGCCTGACAGGCACCGCTGGCACCACAATCGGCGACTCAACGAGCTTCGCCAACGACTACGCCTTCGGCTTGTTCCAGGATGCCTGCACCGGCCACCGCACCAACGGCCACGACACAGTCTACGCCATCGACGTCCCGGGCGGCAGCACCCTGGCGGTCGTGGTGACCTCGACGGCTGATCTTGGCGTCTACCTGACCGCCAGCTGCCCCTTCACCGACGTGGGACAATGCCTCGCCGGCAACGACGTCAACCCGGAGCCGAGCGCAACGGCGTTTCGACCCATCACCGACACCGCCATGTTCATCATCGTTGACGCCTTCAGCGCTGCGGGCACCTACACCCTCGACTGGTCCATCACCCCCTGAGGTCTGCGGCAGCCGGCGACGGGTTGGTCGCACGGGCAGCGTGTGACCGACCCGTCGCGGGCCCTCAACGCCGCGGCGCAACGCGTGGCCCCTGCAGGAGCCCCTGTCAGACGGCGTCGGGTCTGCTACCGACGGGTCATGCCCCTGCCCGAGACCATTGAGCTCACCCTTGGCCTCGACGACGCCGACGACGATGTCGCCCTCAAACGGGCGGTGGCCAGCCACCTGCGCGTGCCGCTGGGCGCCGTGCCGATGGCCCGCATCGCTCGCCGGGTCATTGATGCCCGCAAGGGCAAGGTGCGCTTCCACCTCCTCGTCAGCACGACGCCGCCACCGGAACCAGCCGACCTCGGCTTGCCCGTCCCCTCCCACACCGACGGCAAACCCCGCGTCGTCATCGTCGGCGACGGCCCCTGCGGCCTGTATTGCGCCTACGAACTCGCCCGCCAGGGCGTCGCCAGCATCGTCGTGGACCGCGGCAAAACCGTGAACCCCCGCCGCCTGGACCTGCGGGCCCTGAACCGGCCGACCATGGGCGCCGTCGACGAAGACAGCAACTATTGCTTCGGCGAAGGCGGCGCCGGCACCTACTCCGACGGCAAGCTCTACACGCGGGCGACCAAGCGTGGCGACGTGCGCGACGTCTACGAAACCCTGGTGCGCCATCATGCTCCCACCGACATCTTGACCGACGCCCGCCCCCACATCGGCAGCAACCTGCTGCCCAAGGTGGTCACGGCCATGCGCGAGCACCTCGAGAGCGTCGGCGTGCGCTTCATCTTTGGTCATCGCGTGACCGGCCTGGTGACGCACACCGACCAGAGTGGTCGACGACGCGTGCGGGGCGTGCGGGTGCTGCGCACCAGCGACAGCGAAGGCCGCCCCATCACGGCCGACAGCATCGCCAATGCCGGCATCGCGCCAGGCAGCGTCGACGACGTCATCGACGACATCGACGCCGTCGTCATCGCCACCGGCCACTCCGCCCGCGATGTCTTTCGCTTCTTGCACGACGACGGCGTGCAGCTGCAGGCCAAGGCCTTCGCCCTCGGCGTGCGCATCGAGCACCCGCAGGACCGCATCAACGAGCTGCAATACGGCCGCAACGCCAAGCATCCCAAGCTGCCGGCGGCGTCGTACTCGATTGCCCACACCACCGACGAGGGTGGGGTGTTTTCATTCTGCATGTGCCCCGGCGGCTTCGTGGTGCCGGCGTCGACCGACCTGCATGGCCTCGTCGTCAACGGCATGAGCCTCAAGAAGCGCGACAACGCCTTCGCCAACTCGGGCCTCGTATGCTCCATCAGCGTCGAGGACGCCGCCGGCGCCGGCTTCACCGGCCCGCTGGGCTTGATGGCGCTGCAAGACACCATCGAACGCGCCGCGCGGGCGTCGGCCCTGGCGGCGGGCGCCACCGGTCTGGCGGCGCCGTCGGCGCGGGTGACCGACTTCGTGCGCCAGAAAATCTCGCAGACCCTGCCGCCGACGTCGTACCAGCCGGGCCTGGTCGGCACCGACCTCGCCGCCGTCCTCGACGCCGCCAAGGTCCCCATTGCCCGCCGCCTGCGCCAGGCCCTGCAACACTTCGGCACCACCATGAAGGGCTACGCCGCCGAAGACGCGGTCTTGATCGGCGTCGAGAGCCGCACCTCGAGCCCGGTGCGCATCCCCCGCGACGACACCAGCCTGATGAGCCCCGACATCGACGGACTGTTCCCCGCCGGCGAGGGCGCTGGCTACGCCGGTGGCATCGTGTCGGCAGCCCTCGACGGCATTCGCATCGGTCGCGCCGTCTCGGCCCGCCTGGGCGTCACGCCGCGCGTGGCCATCGAGGCCTGAGTTCGTCGTCGGCAGCGTCGTCGGCCATGAAAAAGCCCCGGGTGAGCGGGGCTTTTTCGTCAGCGCATCAAGCCTGCACGACGGTGCTCAACGCAAGTTCGTGATCTCGATGTACTCATAGATGAAGTTGCCGCTGCCGTCGGCATCACACCACTCGGTGATGGCCAGCCCATGCAGTCCAGACACGGCCGACGCCGTGCCGGGGCTGGCGACGTCGGGCAGCACCTCGGCCCACGACGCCTCCGCCGACGCATCCCGCCCCGTGCGCTGGTAGCAGTTGTCCCTGCTCCCGGGCCGGGTGGGGCCGTCGACGGTGCTGCCGCTGCTGTTGGCCACGGCGAAGACCTCGCCGCCGTTGATGACCGGCACGCCCGACGACTCGATGCCAGCGTCGAGATACCGGCTGCCATCGCCCAGCGTGCCCCAGAAGGTCCGAAAGGCACTCTCGCTCGCGTTGCGGCCAATGATGATCGACTGCCCGGCCTGCAGCGTGATGCCGTCAGGGAGGCGGCTCACCGACGCCGTCGAGGTCTCGCGGTTTTCCACCCGGAAGCCCGACACGTTGATGGCAGCGCCCTCGCCCTCGCCTTCGCCTTCGCCCTCGCCCTCGCCCTCACCCTCGCCCTCGCCGGGGTTGAAGCAGGTGTCCGAGAAGCCGTCGCACAGGAAATCGCCCGGGCAATCGTCGGGACCAGCGCAGGTGGCCGGTGGCGCGATGCACGCCCCATCGCTGCAGATCTCGGTCGAGGCGCAATCACCCTTGTTGATGCACTCGGCGTCCACGCAGACACCGAAGCGACAGAAGCCGGTCGTGCACTCCTCGTCGTCGACGCACAGCTGGGGCTGGATGGGGTCGCTGCCCGCGTCAGGGGTCGACTCCACCGGCTGGGGACAGCCGCCGACGACCATGAGGGACGAAAACGCGAGGAGGCTCACCGCAAAGCGCATACCCAACCATGACCGGTCCTCGGCCATCTGCAACCATGGCAGCACGGCTTTCACGGGAATGTCACGCGGTCGTCGTCCACGTGTCCGCGGGCCCGTGATCCAACGCACGTCGAAGCCCCCCTGCCGGCCGGCGCGGCGCCCGGGTTCGTGGCCGCCTCGCTCACAGGCGACGCGCTGCATTCAACGCACTGCGGCGTCACACAACACTGTCCCGGTCGTCGTCGATGACGGTTGAACTGAACGTCTGGATGATTCACGCTGCGCCGATGGCCCGCCCCGTAGCCGCCGACGCCGAAGCCACCAAGGCGCGCATCCTTGCCGCAGCCACCGCCCTGGTCGCCGAGCGCGGCATCGACGGCACCACCGTGCGCGACGTCGCTGCCGCCGGCCGGGTGTCGCTGGCCACCGTGCTGCACTACTTCGTCAGCAAGGACGGTCTGCACCAGGCCGTCGTCGCCGCCATGGATACCGAGCTCAAGACCCTGCGCGCCGAGCTGCTGACGGCGCTGCGCCCCGGCACCAGCGCCATCGACGTCATCGACGCCATGGTGCGGCGGGCCTGGGTCTTTGCCCGTGCCCATCAAGCGGCCCACCGCATCGTGTTGCGCACGGTCCTCACCGAAGGGGGCATGCCCCAGGAGCGCATCGACACCCTGATGCTGCCGGCCCTCGACGACGCTGCCAGCATCTTGTCGTCGGTGCTTGGCGTCAAGCCCGTGCGCGCCCGCCTGACGGTGCAATCGATCGTGCAGCTGTCCGCCCGCTATGCCATCGCCAGTGACGCCGAATTGTGTGCGGTCACCGGCGCCGCCACCGTCGACGACGCCGACCGCCGCATCGCCGACCACCTCGTCGACATTGCCCGCGGCCTGCTGACCCCCATCACCACCTGAACCTGCTGGTTGAAACACTCTTTTGAAGGGGACCCGATGATGCTGCGCCTTGTTGCCGCCCGCGCCCTTGCCGTCACCGCCGTCACTGCTGTCGTCGGTGCGGCTGCGGCATGCCCAGAGCCTTTTTACGACGACGTCATCGGCGTCGAAGGCGTCGCCACCGAGGCCGGCAGCCTGCAGGGCACCTTTGCCCTCAAGAGCCAGGCGATGGACCGGGCCAACACCGTCCTCGGCCCCGTCGACACCGGCGGCATCACCTACAGCCTGGTGACGCGCACCGGGCGCGAGGACGAACCCGCCCGCTACGACGAGACCCACAAGGTCTGCGACGTCGAGAACTTCGAGACCGCCGGCCTGACCGCGGTCAACACCCGCGCCACCATCGATGGCATCCCCGTGAGCACGACGGTGCTCGACGTCGACCACGCCAGCGGCGCCTTCACCCGCCAGCCCTTCCATGAGTATTGGGCGGTGCAAAACCTCGACGACAACGACCCCCTGCCCGAGGACAAGACCTCGGCGGTTTTTTACGACATGGACGACGACGGCAACCCCGGCACCACCGTGACGACGTCGGGCCTCGTCGACGGCGAAGTCTACGTCGCCCAACGCAAGACCATCAGCCACACCGGCGTCGTACAAGGCGAGGACCTGAGCTTTGGGCTGGCCCGCGTGAAAAAAGAGGGCACGGTCCTTGGTGCCTCCACCGACCTGCTGCTCAACGAGGCCGAGCGGGTGCCCCACCCAGATCCCAAGCAATCGTGGTGGATGGAAATCCGCATCGACGACGACGCCGGCTGCGACGCCGTCATCGACGCCCGCGACAGCGACGCCCTGCCCATCAAACGTCCGTTCTGACGCCGGTTGCGGTGAAGCTGGTCGTGCATTTCCCGGGGACGTGGCATCCAGCAGCTGATGTCGCTGCCCATGCTCTCCAACTCCGCCTTGACGCTGTGGCGCACAACCGCGGCACGGCTGATGCGTCTGGGGGGCGACTCCGCCGGCAACGAGTTGGTGCTCTTTGTCGACGGCGACAGCGCGTTTGACACCATGCTCGCGGCCATCGGCAGCGCCCGTCGGCGGGTCTGGCTCGAGGTCTACATCTTCGCCCCCGACGCCCTTGGTCGGCGGGTGCTGCAGGCGCTGGAGGCCGCTGCGCGCCGTGGCGTCGAGGTGCGGCTGCTGGTCGACGACCTCGGCAGCGACGAACTGCAGGACCTCCACGTGCAACCCCTGCGTGCCGCCGGCGCCACCGTGGTGCGTTTCAACCCAGGTCGCTGGTCGAGGTTGTTGCCCTTTGCCCACCGCGCCGGCCTGAAGCGTCCCCTGCCCATGAGCCTGCGCGACCACCGCAAGATCCTCATCGTCGACGACGACCACGGCTTCTGCGGCGGCATGAACATCAGCGCCGACTACGGAGGGCCCCGCCTGGGCAATGGCCGCTTTCGAGACACCCATCTGCTGGTGTCTGGTCCGGCCGTCGTCGAGCTGGGCGCCGTCTTTGGGCATTCCTGGCAGCACGCCACCGGCACCACGCTGCAGGCCCTGCCCCGCTCCGGGCCCCGCGTCGACGGCAGCCACGTGCAAATCCTCGGCAGCGACCGCTTCCTGCGTCGTCGCCTCATCCAGCGTGCCCTCTACACCACCGTGCAGCGCTCGGTGCGTTCGGTGCTGTTGACGGCGCCCTACTTCATTCCGCCCCCGCGCCTGCTGCGGGCCCTGCGCATGGCCGCCAAGCGTGGCGTCGACGTCCGCGTGCTGACCGCGGGCGTCTCGGATGTGCCCATCGCCGTCGCCGCCGCCCGCCACGTCTACGGCAGCCTGTTGGAGAGCGGCGTGCGCATCTACGAACTGCAGAGCCAGACCCTGCACGCCAAGACCGCCGTCGTCGACGGCGTCTACGCCCACATCGGCTCCTTCAACCTCGACCGCTGGAGCTTTGACCGCAACCTCGAGGTCGTCGCCATGAGCCTCGATCCCGGCGTGGGCGCCGCGTTGGAGCAGGTCTTCTTCGCCGACGTCGACCACAGCCTGGAGGTCCAGCTGGACACCTGGAGGCAGCGGGACCTGCGCGCCCGCCTGTGGGGTCGCATCGCCTGGTGGCTGTGTCGGCTGTAGCCGCGTGATGGCCAAGCGGGCTCCACCGTCGGCTTCTAACGACCGCACCCTCAAGCCCGGCAAGACCATCGGCTCCACAGCGGTGAACATCAGCGACAGCGACGCCCTGAAGACTGGTCGCTACCGGGTCACCTGCGAGAGCAACGGATCAGCGGTTTGTCAGCGTCAGCCGCCGTCGTGGTCGATGTGGCGGCCACAGCGCCGGAGAACTCCGCGCCATGATTGGGTCTGTGCAAAAATTGGAAACTGGTGTTCAAAACATACAGCCACCTTCCAGAGACTTCATTCTGATGCGCCTTGGTGGTGGCATACGATGTGAAACGAATGAACATGAGGTGTTCAATGCGTTTCTCGCCCCTGGCTTGTCTGGCTCTCGTGCTTTCTTGTGGATCAGAACCCCTGCTGCAGGTGCCCTTGGACTTCGAAGGTCGTGGCGAGGGCGAGGGCGAGGGCGAGGGCGAGGGCGAGGGCGAGGGCGAGGGCGAGGGCCCACCAGCGTCGGTGCTGCCTCTGTGGGTCATGACCCATCCAAGCGGCGGCGAATCCCGCATTGCCCATGTGGTCGACGACGACGGGTTCGTGACGGCGTCCATGCCGGTGCCGCCAGCCATCACCTCGCCCCATGGTTTGGCCGTCGACCCCCAGCGCAATCGCCTGCTCGTCATTGGCTTTGCCGAGCCCGGCGAAGCGGGCTTGTGGACCATCGATCTGGGTACTGGTGAAGCGGCGCCCCTCAACAAGCGCCTGCAGGGCAGTGGCATCGTTGTCAAGGGCGGGCGCATCTTCGTGGTGGCCGAGGAGCGGTTCCTCAACGACGAAGGCCTCGTATTTCAGCCCTTGTCGCTGCACGAGGTGGATCCGGTGAGCGGCGCGATCCTGTCTTCGCGCCCGGTCCACGGGATGACGTGCGCTCTTGACCTGGCCGAGCTCGGCGACGACCTCGTCTACACCTGCGACCGCATCATCGTGCGGTTCGACGACCACGGCGAGGAGACCTTCATTGACCGCCGATTCGGCGACGGAGCCAGCGACAATATCTATGCCGCCACCCGCTTCGACGACCGCCGAACCCTCTTCGTCGAGGCCAGCGGTCGGTCCTGGATTCACGACGGACAGCGCGCCATCACCGCTCGTCGCTTGCCGGTGGCAGGCTGGATCACGGCCGTGGCTGTGCCATGAAGGCGTTGGCCTTCAGGCCCGGATGGGCCGGGGCTCGCCTGTGGCCACGATTTCGCCCTCGCCCCAGGGACCCGGCGGCGTGACGCCGAGGAGGCCCATGATGTCGACTTAGAGGTCGGACAGGGGGCGCCGGGTTGCGCTGTCTGAGACGGTCTGACCGAAGCGCAGGTCGGCGCCGCCGCCGCACAACAGGACGGGCAGATGCTCGGTGGCGTGGAAGTCACCGTTGGGCATGTCCGAGTCGAACATGACGAAGGTGAAGTCCAGCAGGTTCAACGAGCGCAGCTGGGTGAGCAGGTCCGCCAGCAGGTCCGTGTGGACCTGGTTCATGCCCCGCAAGCGGCTCACCAGGCCCGCGTCGTTGCGGTTGTGGGCGCAGTCGTGGTGGCCGGCGCCTGCGCCGAGGGCCTCGGCACAGTGGAGGTCTGAGGAGCTCGGGCCGTACATCAACGTCGACGCATTCACCGAGCCACACTGCATGGCGATGGCCACCATGCGGTGCATGAGCTGGTAGCGCTGGATGTAGCGGGCCTGGAAGTCGGCGAAGCTGTCGGTGGCGGCCTCGCTGCGGACAGAAAAAATAGCGCCACTTCTGGGACCGGGGCCAGCAAAGCGGCCGGCCCACCGGGATGCTGAGTCCTCCTGCACACCTGATTGGTGGGGGTGCGTGGCCGAGATCGCGGGCCGCGGACGCGCCGGGGCCGTGCTTGATCACGCCGAGCCACGGGGCGCGCACGGATGACGAGCGCCCGCGACGTGCCGACGACCGCACACGACGCAGCGATCGACGCGCCCACGGATCGAGCGATCCATCCGAAGCGGGAGGGTCGGTCGAAGCCGGACGAGATCGGCTGCAACCGCGAGAACGAGCTCCGGCGTGGTGGCCTCGTCGGAGAGCTGAATCGTGACACGCAATGCCTCTGCGGAGAGCTCGACCGTCCCCCCTGCCTTGCGCCCCAGCTCGACCAACGCCGAGCGCGTCGCCTCGGGCAGCCCCAGCCAGCGCACGAGCTCGAGCCCGAGCGTCGCGGACTCGATGACGCACCCGGAGTCCACCCAAACGGGAAACTCGCCCGTGCTCGGCGGCACGCCATCGACCACCCGCTCCTCGCCGTCCTCGCCGTCCTCGCCGTCCTCGTCGTCCTCGTCGTACTCGCTGCCGTTGGGCTCTTCGAGCGCCGATTCGTCTGGGATCCAGTTGATCGTCAACGCCCCCTCGGCGCCTGGAACGTCGATGGCCAACGCGCCTCCCCCGTCCCCGCAGAAAAAGTCGACGAACGCTCCGTCGACCGGGATGCGCAGGACGACGCGCGCGTCCGCGGGGCATGCCACGTCGCTGACCTCGACGGTGTCCGCCCCGAGGCGAGAGCCCCATGGCTGCGGCCAGGAGTCGCGTTGCCTCGCGAGATGGCGCTCGACCAACTGCCGCGCTCGGGGCGATTGCAGCTCGATCGGCCGACGCAGCAGCGACGCCCCCACCGACAGCGCGCGCGCGGTCACTCGGCAGCGCGGGCACGCCGAGACCGGGAGCTCGAAGTACGCGAGGACGCCGCACGCCGGGCATAGGCACGCTCCCCTCGACGGATCGGGCGGAGCCGGGAGCTCGGGCAACGCATCGGCCAACCGCGCGAGCGATTTCGTCAGCCGCGCGGGCCAGCCACGGTCGCGCGCCACTCTCGCGAGGAGGTCCGCGTCGGCGTCGAAGACGACGGAAGCGATCTCGCCGGACAGCGCGACCGCGGCCCCGGCCTCGCTGAGCCCGAAGAGCTTCGCGTCGACTCGCCGCACGGCCGCGATCCGCCCCGCATCGCCCTCCGGATCCGCGCTCGTGAGGGACTCGGCCTTGCCCAGGAAGACCTGCGCCTCCCTCCGAAAAAAGGGCGTGTCGTCGTCCTCGTCCTCGTCTTCATCGATGCGGACGTCGTCGCCGGATCGATGGCGACGCAGCTCGAACGCCCCGAGCTTGCCGGCAGCACCGGTGGACAGCTCGAGCGCAAAGCCGCCGTCGCCACGCTGCCAGAGCTCGACCCGGTAGGCGCGTCCGTCGAACTCGACGCCGGCGCGATGGTTGGCCGCGGACGGTCGGTCCGGATCCGGGCGAGTCGGGCGAGCGCCGAGGGCGCGACGAAAAGCCTCGAACCCCTCGGTCGCCTGGTCCTCGTCGGACGCCGCGCCGCCGCGGGTCCGATGAGCTTCAGCGCGCGCACGCTCGACCTCCACGAGCGAGACCAGCGCCTCGATCAAGCGAGCCCTGCCCTCGGCGCCCTCGACCTGCGAGAACGCGAGTTCCACGTCGTCGTCACGAAAACGCACCTGCGCGATCGCTCCCGCGGCGAGCGCATCGCCGAGGGAGCGACGCACCGCCTCGGGCAAGCGCGCGAGGGACTCGACGTCCGAGCCGCTCGCGCACACGACCCCTCGACCGAGGTGGACCCTGTTTTCCGGGTGCGCATCGAATCCAGGGCGATACGTCTCGATATCGAGGTCTGTGTCCGCCCCGCGCAGGGCGAGGTCGAACGACAACGTGAACTCTCTCGACGAGCCGCCGCCACGGATGAATCCCACAAGATCCCCAACGTCTGGCACCGTCAACTCAACGCGCAAGGCGTCACTCGCAAAGGTGACGGTCTCCTCGGCCACGACGATCTCGGTCGCAACGAATCGACCTGCCGCGGCGCGCTCCCGCACCGCGAGAGCGACCCTCTCCGCCGTCGATCCGAACCAACGCGTCCACAAACTCATGGTGCGCAGCGTCGCACCGGGCGCCGAAGAGCGCGACCCCGCAAACGGCGAGCTTGATCGATCCTCCGACCGTCAGGCTCGGTGCGCCCGGGAGCCATCGGGGCGACTTGTCGCTTCGAGCGAATTCGACCACGAAGCGGTCTAATGGTCCTGATTATTCAACTCTTTGGCGCTGCGCCAAAGAGTTGAATTCCCCGATGATTCGAGCGTGCGCTCGACGTTCCCCCGTGCGGAGAGGAAGAATCGCTCCAATTTTTGGATCGGAGCCAGCAGAGCAGCTGGCGGCCCGCAGGGTCGGGAGCAGTTCGGCCCGCAACCCGAGGTGCTTGAGGGTCTTCCTCGCCACATCGGGCTCTTCGATGCAGGCGATGAGCCGTATCGGGCCCAGACAACGAGAACACTTCAGGACATCGACG
>CAJBHN010000357.1 GCA_903952805.1 uncultured Myxococcales bacterium
ACCCTGGTACGAAACAATGTGCGGGGCACGATCCGCCGAGCCTGCCCGCACGCCGTGCGCCTGGCGGGTGACAAGGCCTTCGATGCCGTCGTCGACGCCTTCCTGGCCGGCTGGCCGATTCAGACGCGGCTGACCCGAGACATCCCCGGCGAATTCACGTCGTGGCTGATGGCGTCCACGTCTCCGGCAGGCCCTGTATTGTCGTTGACGTCGTCGCAGGCCTTTGCCGAGCTTTGCCACTTCGAGGCCCTCGAGATCGAGGTGACGTTGAGTGAGACCTTGCCCCACCTCCCTGGGGCACTGGGGGCGCGGTCGCGCCTCCAGATGGACCCGTCGACGCGGTTGGCCATCTATAGCCACCCGGTCCAACAGGTGACCCGCCAGTCGACGGCGCTGCCTTCGCAGGCGGCCACGCCAACCGTTCTGCTGTGTTTTCAACAGGCCGAGCGTTTCGAGGTCGAGTCCATTTCAGCTGCCCTCGGCAAGGTGTTGCTGGCCAGCGTCGACGGCGCCGTTGTCGATGCCATCGCTGGCGTGGTCGAGGAGGGGCGGGTTTCAGGTGTGGTCGTCGACGCCGGCCATCTGCGCAGCGCGTTGGTGGGGCTGCACCGTCGGGGCGCCATCGCGGGCTTCGTGGACGGCTGAACGTTGCCGCTGGCCCGATGATCAACAGGCCAAAACGACATGCGAACGTTCAGCCGTGCACCGGCCGCCGTCAGCGCAGTGGGCGCCCCGGGCCACCTGGTCCGTGTGCTGGACGGGCAGGGGTGGCTGGACGGGCAGGGGTGGCCGGACGGGCAGGGCTGGCGGGAGTGGCCGCGCCTGGACGCGCCGCCATCGGGCGGGCTGGGATGCCTGATCGATTCGGAGTGGGGGAGGGCGGGGTCTCTTTCAGGATTTCCTGAAGCACCCGGGTCAAGCGATCGACAGCCTGGGCGTGGCGACGGCTGGTCCAGCTTTTGCTAAGTCCCAACTTGTTGCCAACCTCCTGCAAGCTCATTTCCTTGAAGTAGTACAGCTGGATGATTTCCCGGTCGGCCTCGGGCAGTCGCAGCATCGCATCGCGGACGTGACCCTTCATCTCGACGTCGGCGAAACGCTCGTCGATGGGCATCCGCTCCTTGTCTTCGACCTGCAGGTCTTCCATCGCCTCAAGCGACGTGACGTAGATCGTGACGAGTTGGCTGACCTGGTTGGCGAGTTCCTCGATGTTGTCTTCGACACTCTTGTTGGTGTCGCCACCGACGACCTCACGGGAGGCCATGTTCTCGAGGTATTGGGTGGCTCGCTCTTCGAATCGGATCTTCTGGTATTCGGTGCGGCTGACCCACCCCATGCCCCGCAGGCCGTCGTAGATGGCGCCGCGCACGCGGTAGTAGGAAAAAGTCATGAAGTTCGCCCCCATCTTGGGGTCGAAGCGTTCGGCAGCCTCGAGCAGGCCGGTCATGCCGTAGGCGATCAGGTCGTCGAACTCGATGGTCTTGGCGAGGCCCTTTTTGATCTTGGCAGCGATGCTGCGCACAAATGGCGTGTACTGCTCGACCAACTCGCGCTTGGCCAACTTGCCGTCGTTGCCGACCAGAGGGTGCGCTTTTGACACCCGGGGGGCCAACGTCGGCGACGTGCTGGCGAGGCCATCAAGGTCGTCGTCGGCGTCAATGGGCGGCGGGATGAAAGGCTCATCGGCGGGCGCCGTTTGACGCGCTGACGCAGCCCGCGGCGAAGGGGACGATGGCTGCGGCGGTTTGGGAGGCTTGTACAAGGCCATGACGACGCACCGACGATATGTGCGTGCAGGCGACCGGGTCAAACATCGGCGCGTGTTTGCCCTCTGCCGGTCATCCTCCGATTGTCCGAGCCCCGCTGCACCGCTTCAAAGACCGAAAAACTGCCGCATTTTGTCGAGCAAGCGGGATTGCTCCTCCATGACGCGCTTGTTGTGGGATTCGGCGTCGAGGCCCTCCCTGACCGCCTGCAGCTGCACGCGCCGCTCGGCGAGCAGGGCGGCGATCGGCGTCGCCACCTCGGGGCGTTCCGCCAGGATGAGCTTGAATGCGTCACGGTCCAGACGCCAGCATTCGACGTCGGTGAGGGCATACACCGATGCTGCGCGCGGCTCGCCGGTCAGGAGCGACATCTCGCCAAAGACCTCGCCGTCGCCCATGGCGGCGACTTGCTTTTCGATGCCGTCGACCTCGACGCGGACGCTGACCTGCCCGTGGCCCACGAGGTAAAGCCAATGGGCCTCGGCGCCCTGGCGCGTGATGCGCTCGCCCCGCGAGAATGGGGTCCGGACGAGCATGTCGGCGATCTGCTCACGCTCGTCGTCATCGAGTGGGGCAAACACGTCGACGCGTTGCAGCCGTTGCAGTCGCGTGACGTGGGCTTCCTTCTGCTTGCGATCGCGCCGCTTCTGACTGTTCTCTGTGAGGAACAGGGCGTGGGCGGGAAGCGCGAGCGGGATGCCGGCGCGCTGCAGTGCGAAGTAGATACGGACGCGGACGGCGCTGTCGGTGGGGTCGTCGACGCCAAGATCCGTCAGCCAGTAGCGAACGGCGTAGCGAGCCGTCGATTCGCCGAATTCCATCAGCACGCAGTTCGGCTTCGGATCGGCAGCCACGTTGTCGATGCCTGCGCCTGTGACGGCGGCAATGACTGTGTCGATGACCGTCGTGGGCGCGTGACGGAAGTCGACGTTGAAATAGACCCAGCGACGCCATTGCCGGGGCTGCTCATGCCGTTTGCCCAGCACGGTGACATCTCCCTTCACCAGCTTGCTGTTGGGGATGAAAACGGTTTCCCAGTTGCGGGTCTCGACGGCGGTGAAGCGCCAGCGCACTTCTTTGACGCGGCCCACGACGTCGCCAACCCTGATCCAATCGCCGGTGTGGATGCTGTCGTCGAGTTGGAGCGTGAGTCCGCCGATCGTGTTGCCCAGGGTGTCTTGCAGACTCAAGCCTATGACCGCGGTCACCACCGCGGAGGTGGCGACGATGCCGGTGACGTCGACACCACCGCGCCTCAGCACCAGCAGCGAGATGACCGCGACGGCGCCAAAGACGGTCAGGTCCTCAATGATGCGCGACAGGAACACGCCCAGCCGGGGCAGCAACACCTCGAACACGACCGTGCCCACCCCGAGAACGAAGATCCACCCCGCCAGCAACCGCGCCAGCAGGCTGACTTCGCCGACGATGTCGATGACGCCCGCGCCGACGCCGGCGATGGCGACTGCCGCGACATGGGCGATGGCCAGGCCCACCAGCAGCCTGATGCCGCGCTTGCGGGGCGCGGCCACGCGTTCGACGACGATGACGGCGGCCGCGAAGGCAAGAGCCCAGACCGTCAGGTGGGATTGAAACGCTTCCGTCAGGCCTGGCAGGAGGTGGGACATCGTCGTACCCTACCGGTGGGCCGTCACCGGAATCCAGGTCCAGGCCGCACGCCAGCGGGGCGTCAGCCGATGGCCTCACGGAAAGCCGATTCCAGCAATGACGCGGCCAGCCCCGCGTGATGGCGAGTGAGCACCCGGCGGCGACCCTCCTGCCCAAGGCGGGTCAGGGTTGGTGCATCGGCCTGCAAGCAGGCGACCATGGCGTCGACGAGGGCATCGACCGAACCTGCGGGCACCATCCAGCCGCAGCCGTCGTCGACCAGCTCGGGGATGCCTGCGACGTACGTGGAGATCACGGGCCTCTCCAATGCCAGGGCCTCCATGATCACCACCGGCAGACCCTCGGCGAAGCTCGGCAGCACCATGGCCCTCCCCGCCGACAGTTCGGCGCGCACCTCGGGCCCAGAGGCCCAGCCGGTGATGCGCACCACACCCTGCAGCTTGTGGGTGGCGACCAAGGCCTCGACGTGGGACCGCATCTCGCCGTCTCCCACCAGCACGAGCTCAAAGTGGCCAAGCTGATCTCTGACCCGGGCGGCGGCCTCGATCAGCAACAGTTGGCCCTTTTGCTCGCAGATTCGCCCGACGCAGACGAGGCGCCGGGCCGCCGTCGACGGCGACAGGAACCGCTCGGAAAGAAACGTGTCATCGACGACGCAGGGGATGACCTTGATCTTGTCCCATTGCTCCACCGGCGTGCGCCGCAGCAATTGAGAGCGGCCAAAGCTGGAGACGCCGACCACGAAGCGGGCCCGCGCGATCTTCTCGTCGAGAGCCAGCAGGTCGGGGCGGTCGAATTCCTCGGGGCCGTGGGCGGTGAACGAGAAACCAGGGCCGCCCAGCGCGTGGCACAACGCGGCGACCGCGGCCGAATTGGTGCCGAAATGGGCGTGTACGTGCTCGACGCCGAGGCCATCGCACCACTGTTTGAGCAGCGCGGCTTCGCCAAGGTAGGCCGCGTGAACCACCTGCCGGTCGGCGCGGCGAGCCAGGCGGATGGCCAGCGCTGTGGCCTCTTGGAAGCGCCCCGGATGGGTCGCCAGGGCCCGCGCGGACGCCATGGCGATGGCCGAGGCTGCCGCCCGCCGATCCGATGGCAACAGAACGCGCGTGCGCTGCGCCTCTTGCCGATCGTCATCGTCATGGACGTCGGCGCTGGTATCGCGGATCGAAAAGCGGTCGACGATGATCCCCCTGGCTTCGAGCGCGCGGATCTCTCGGCGGACGAAGGTGTGGCTTACTTTGGGGTACTGATTGACCAGGTAGCCGATGCGCATGTGGCCGTTTCTCTGACCTGAGGTTGTTCCGCAATCGACTGTCAGGTACCAGTCAGCCAGACCGTGCTAGTACTGCCAGGCGCGTCGCTTTCGTCGACGTAGCGGTGTGAGGGAACCAACAGCCATGACGACCCCGCGCAAGCCAGCCCAGTCGCCTCAGGCCATCGAGCCTGATTGGGAGCCAGCTCAGTCGACCAGGCCTCGCAGTGCGCCATCGCCCAAAGGTCCTGCCGTCGACAAGACTGTCGTCGGGAGCGACATGGCCGCCTTGGCTCTGCGCAATTCGGATGCGTCCGCGTTCCTGGTGGTCTGCATGGGCCCCAACGTCGGCCATCGCTACCCGCTCTTCGATCGAACCTTGATGGGGCGCTCTGACTCCGCCGACATCACCCTCGCGGACGACCGCGTATCGGGCAAGCATTGCGAGGTTCTCCGGGCAGCCAACGGCTTCGTGGTGCGCGATCTTGGCTCGTCCAACGGCACGCTGGTCAACGCCCAAAAGATCAGCGAGGTCGACCTCCGCGAGGGCGACGTCGTGCAGGTGGGATACACGGTCTTCAAGTTTCAGAGCGTTGCCGGCTCTCGCGTCGAGCGCGTCAACGATCCGCAGGTCCTGGTGCCGGGCATGGGAGGGCTGCCGATGGGGGCCATGCCGATGTCGATGTCGGGCATGCCTGGGATGCCGATGGGCATGCAAGGCATGCCGATGGGTATGCAGGGCATGCCGATGGGCATGCAGGGGATGCAGATGCCGATGGG
>CAJBHN010000358.1 GCA_903952805.1 uncultured Myxococcales bacterium
ACGAAAAAACGGCGGCCGATCGGCCGCCGTTTTTTCGTCCGTCTGACCTGGCTCCGTCGCTCACTGAGCCGGGCAGGTGCCGCTGTTTTCGGCGACGAAGGTCGCGCCGCCGAAGTCCGCCGTCGAGCGGGGATTCACGCGGTGGACGCCGAAGCTGAAGCCGACGATGCCCTTGAGGCTGCTGAAGGCCTGACCCTGGACGCGGCTGTCCTCGCACTTGGGGTCGGCGCAAGTCTTGTTGGCAGCCGCGGTGGCGCTGTCGAAGAAGCCGCCGAAGGATTGGCCGATGAAGAAGTCGCCGCCGATTTCGACGTCGCCCGTGACGAGGAAGTTGCCGAAGTCCTGGGCGATGCCGGCCACGCCCTGGGCATAGCAGTCGGTGGTGGTGGTGACGTCCTTCAGTTCGACGAGGACGTTCTCCCAGTCTTCAATGGTCGCGGAGGGGGCCACGCCTTCGAGAGCGGGGGTGAAGCCGGTCGTGAAGTCGCCGGTGTCGTTGGCGGGGCGACCGCCCTTGAGGTCGCTGGTGGGACGGCCGCCGGTGCCAAAGAGGGCGGGCAGGGGCAGGGCGTCAGTGCCGACCTTCTTGATCTCGGTGGTGTTGCGCAGCGCGCCCTGGTCGAAGTTGACGGCGTTGTCGCCGACGATCTCGACGAGGTCACCAATCTGGGGGCTGCCCGTGGCCCAGAAGCGGTCGGCAGCGTCATACGTGTAGCCCGTCAGCGACAGGGTTTCGCGGGTGTTGGCGGGGCGGGCCAGCACGAAGATGCCGGACTTGGGACCGAAGCGGCCATTTTCGAGGTTGGCCGGATCGCCGACGTAGAAGCCGAAGATGGGACCGCGCTCGGCGTCGCCGTCGGAGATGCGGTCGACGGGCGACGTCACGATGCCCGAGATGACCTGCACGCACTCATTGAACCCGCTGTCGCCGGGGCAGCGGGGCACGGTGCCGTCGTTGAGCTCGGTGACCGGGCGGGGCGGTCGGCTGTCAGACTGGAAGTCAACGCAGTTGCTGAAGGGAGCCAGGCAGAGGGAGACGGGGCCAAAGGTGGATTCGAAGCTGACGCACTCGGTGTCGCCAGGGCCGCATTGGGCGGCGCAGGGCTCGCCGGCGTTGCAGGCGGCGGCGTTGCACGCCTTCAAGCCGAAGGGGCCAGCGGCGTCATCAACGCCGGCGGCGAACAGGAAGGTGCGGCCGAAGTCGGCGGTGCACTCGTAGCCGGCGGGGCAGTTGTTCTGCACGCCCTGCTCGCCAGCCTCGAGGGTGTTGTTGTTGTTGCGATCGATGGAGGGCGACGCGCAAAAGGCGAAACAGACGCCATCGTTGGGGTTGGCGAAGAACTGGTCGACGATGCACTCGCTGCTGCCGGGGTTTTCGATGTCGCCGTAGAACGAAGCGGCGTCGCACAGGCGGGTGCCTTCGACCTGATTGCAGACCTGCTCTTCCGACGTGATGAAGAGGTTGGGGTCGCGCTCGGTGATGCCGGCGACCGTGATGGGCGCCACGGCGGTGCCGCACATGCCGAGCTGCTTGGCGCAGACGGCGGGGTTGTCGACAGTGAACGCGCCGAACTGGATGCACTCAAAGGAGGCACCGCATTCGCATTC
>CAJBHN010000359.1 GCA_903952805.1 uncultured Myxococcales bacterium
CACGTTCAGCACCAACTTTGCCGACAACGTTGAAGCCACTTTTTCGCCGGAACGGTCGGTCCGCGCGGCCGAGCGCCTCGTGTTCTGCCACGGATCGCCAGCGTCGACGAAGAGCTGGGTGGCCCAGGTGGTCGTTCAACCAGGCAGCGAGGCGGTGCTCAACCTCATGCTTGGGCGGGGGCGCTATCGGTTGCAGGGGGCCGGCATCGCCCGACCCGCTGACTTTACCGTGATTGACGATGACGTCGGTGCTGGCAGCGCCGGCGGTGCCGTGCATACCGCTATCGCCACGGTCGGTGAGGGCGACGATGGCGCCGTTGTGTCGGCGGTGCCGTCGATGGGCAGCGGTGCGGTCACGATTCGACTGAAAAACGTCGGTGGGCAGCCCCACCGAATGCAGCTCAGCCATCGGGCTTTTGCGTCGCAGGCGGCGACGGCGGCCGATGTCACCGGCTTGGGATTGTTTCGCGAGCTGTTTGGCGATGAGGTCCTGGCCCCCGGGCAGCACGTCGCCGTCGGGCAGATGACCGTCATGTTCACCGACCTGGTGGGCAGCACGGCCATGTACGAGCGCCTCGGCGATGCGGCGGCCTATGGCCAGGTTCGTCGGCATTTTGCGTTGTTGACGGAAGAGGTGACGCGCCATCGGGGACGCGTGGTGAAGACGGTCGGTGACGCGGTCATGGCGGCCTTCGACATGCCCGCTGACGCCGTCGGGGCTGGCCTCGCCTGTATTGAGGCCCTGCGTACGCTGACCACGTCCGACGGTCAGCCTTCCGGGTTGAGGCTCAAAGTCGGCGTCCATACCGGGCCATGTCTGGCCGTCGAGGCCAACGGTGCCGTCGACTACTTCGGCCGCACCGTGAATCTCGCGGCCCGCGTCGAGAGCGTGGCCAATCCCGACGAATTGGTGCTGTCGTGGAGCATGCTGGCGGATGCGGATGTCAGGGCGGCGGTCGAGGCCGCCGTTGTCGGCGGCTGCCAGCGCCGGCTCGATCACCGCACGGTCAAGGGCGTTGCTGACGAGGTGGAAGTCACTCGGCTGATTGTTCCCGTACCCCCGAGCACGGCAGGTTCCCCATGATCATGCTCATCCCGCTGGTGACGGCGCTGGTGTCGTCGACGGCGTCGGTGCCGCTGACTGCTTGCATCCTGAGTCATCCGTCGGGGGCCGCGTTGCACGCCCGCTGTGGCGCGGTGTCGGTGACGGTGGGGACCACGCCCATCGAGTTGGCTTTCGCTGTCGTGCCCGCGGCCAGCGCCGAACCGTCGTCTACGCCGGTGGTGGTATTGGCTGGCGGACCAGGTCAAAGCGGTACCCGTGATTTTGTTGCCCTGGCCGGGGTGTTGGAGCGCTTGCGGATGGACCGTGATGTGGTCTTGGTCGACGTGCGTGGCACCGGGCGCTCATCGCCGATGAACTGTCATGACACACGCTCCATCGCTGATCGCATGGCCGGTGTTGGTGACGAGGAATCGCTCGCTCGCTGCCTGAAAGAACAGAAGCTCGATCTCGCCCATGTCACCACCGCCGACGCCGTCGGCGACCTTGACGTCGTTCGCCAGGCCCTCGGCGTCGAGCAATGGCATGTGCTTGGTGTCTCCTATGGCACCCGACTCGCCGTTGCCTACGACGCCGCGCACCGGGCACACACGGCGTCATTGGTGCTCGATGGCGTGGCGCCACTCGATCGGGCCCTTGGCGACGACGTGGCGGCCGATATGGCAGCGTCATTGCGAGCCCTGGGCGAGGCGACCGTGGCGGATTTCCGCACTCTCAAGCAGCAATTGGCATCGTCACCGCAACCCTTGGTGGTCGCACATCCAACCACCTTCGTGTCGACGCCGCTGACGATGACCAGCACGGTGCTTGGTGGTGCGGTGCGCATGTTGCTGTACAGCGACGAGACCCGGGCTGTGCTGCCGCAACTGCTCCGCTCGGCGGTGCAGGGGGATCTCCGCCCGTTGGCGGGGATGGCGGTCATGGCTTTCAGCCAACTCGACGGGGCCATTCACGTGCCGGTCAATATCGCGGTGCTGTGCGCCGAGGACGTGCCATTTCTCAGTGCAGCCTCCCGGGCCAAAGACACCCTTTTCGACGACGACAGCGCCGCCATGGTCGCCGCATGCAAAGCCTTTACGCCGGCGGTGGTGAAGGCGTTTCGGCCCGGGCCGTCGCCGACGCCGACCATCTTGCTGTCGGGTCAGTTCGATCCAATCACGCCACCCCACCATGCACGCCGGGCCGAGGCATTGTTCAGCAACCATCGCCACCTCGTCGTTGGCGGCCATGGGCACAATGTCTTGCCGCGTGGGTGCATTCCCGGCGTCGTGGCCGAGACCTTGGTCGCGGTCGACCTGGGCAAGTCACTGATGTCGGTTGATGCCGACTGTGTGCAGCGGCTGGGGGCCTTCCCGGTCTTTGTTGACCTGATGGGGCCCCAGCCATGATCACGGTCGACGCCGTCCACAAAGAGTTCGACAGCTTCGTCGCCGTCGACGACGTCTCCTTCGTCGCCCACGACGGCGCCATCACTGCCGTCCTCGGCCCCAACGGTGCAGGCAAGACCACCACGCTGCGGATGGTGACGGCGCTGGTGCCGCCGGACCGGGGCCGCGTCGTCATTGACGGTCTCGATGTGGCCCACGACGTGGTCGCCGTCCGCCGTCGCATTGGCGCGTTGCCCCATGCCCACGGCTTGTATCCGCGGCTGACGTCGCGTGAGCACGTCCGCTACTTTGCCAGGCTCCACGGCATTGACGACGTCACCAGTTCGTCGCGTGCCGACGCCCTCTTTGAGATCCTGGAGATGCGCGACATCGCCGACCGCCGCACCGAAGGATTCTCCCAGGGACAAAAGCTCAAGGTGGCGCTGGCCCGGGCTCTGGTCCACGACCCCCAAAACCTGGTCCTCGACGAACCCACCGCCGGCCTCGACGTCACCGGCATTCGGGCCATGCGCACGTTTCTGCAGGGCCAAAAGGCGGCCGGTCGCTGCGTCGTCTTTTCGACCCACGTGATGCAGGAGGTGGTCGCCCTCGCCGACCACATCGTCATCGTCGCCGGCGGCCGCGTGATGGCGGCCGGCACCATCGAAGCCCTGCGGGCCCTGGCTGGTCACGATGACCTCGAG